>JBOHTE010000188.1:0-19910 GCA_050733555.1 Gemmatimonadaceae bacterium
GTGCAGCCGCAACCCGAGATCAACGACGGTGACGACGGCGCCGTGAACGTTCAGCAGTCCCGCGATGCAGGCGGGAGCACCCGGGAGTCGGGTGGGCTGGCGATACGGCATGATCTCTCGAACCGCGTCGAGCGCGACGCCATAGGTGCGACTCGACAGCCGGAAGAGAACCAGCTGCCGTGGCAGGTCATCGCGTAGGGCCGAGATGGTAGAAGCCAAAGTGATCGAGCAGATCCGGGTTGGATGCCAGTGATGCCTCGCCAGCCGCCGCCGCGACGGCCCTGGCCAGGTCGGCCGGGAGCGGCGAGCGTAGCTCCACGAGCGATCCGGTAACCGGGTGCGGGAAGAACAGCCATGCCGCGTGCAGCGCGTGGCGCCGCGCCGGCAGCTCGAGCAGCCGCCGTCCGCCACCACCGCCGTACGTGTCATCTCCCGCCACCGGGTGTCCAAGGGACGCCAGATGCACGCGAATCTGATGCGTGCGCCCCGAGTACAGATGCGCGCGCAGGAGGTCCGTCGCGTCAAAGCGAGCGAGCCGCGTGAAGTCCGTCCGCGCGAGTCGCCCGGTATTGACGATTGCCATCCGCTTTCGGTCTCGCGGATCGCGGGCAATCGGCCGGTCCACGGTCACCTGGTCGGCGTCGAGATGGCCCCAGACCAGGGCGGCGTAGCGGCGGGTGATCCGGCGGGCGGCCAGCGCCGCTCCCAGGGCCCGGTGCGCCCGGTCCGTTCGGGCCACGAGCAGCAAACCGGACGTATCCTTGTCGAGTCGGTGGACAATCCCCTCGCGAGAGCTTCCACCCGCGGTGGACAGCGCGCCACCGCGCCCCTTGAGGGCGTTGACGAGCGTGCCGCTCCAGTGACCGGGCGCCGGGTGCACCACCATGCCGGCCGCCTTGTCCACGACGAGCACGTGCTCGTCCTCGTAGACCACGCTGAGCGGAATATCCTCGGCAATGACGCTGCGATCCGGGGGTGGCGGCACTTCCACACGCACCGCCTCACCGGCGCGGACGTGATAGCTGGAGCGCTCGTGGCGGCCGGCCACGGTCACATTGCCGTTGGCGATGAGCGTGGCGGCCTGATTGCGGGACAGCTCCAGGCGGCCGGCGACAAGCAGATCGAGCCGGAGATCGCTGTCCGCGTCGAGGAAAAACTGATGGACGGTGGCGGACATGCCGGTGAGGTCGGCTGTCCCGATCGCTGCCCTAGACCTTCTGCTCGGCCGGCGGCTCGACCACAGCCGCGGCGGCTGTCGCGCTGGCCGCGGCGGCGCGATCCTCGCTCCAGAGCGCCAGCGCGAGCAGGCAGGCACCCGTGCTCACCGCGATGTCGGCCACGTTGAACGTGGGCCAGCGCCAGTCGTGCACCCCGATGTCCAGAAAATCCACCACGCCGAGCGGGGAGCGAATGCGATCGATGAGATTGCCGATGGCGCCGCCGCACACCATTCCCAAGGCCACGATGCGCAGCCAGTCGCCAGGGCACGTGCTGCGGAACAGCCGCCAGAGCACCGCGAGCGCCACCAGCGTGAGCACCAGGAAGATTTCGCGCGAATACGGGCCGAGGTGCAGACCGAACGCGGCGCCGCGGTTGAACACCAGCGTGAGGCGCACCCAGTCCCCCACTACTTCACGAGGGATCTGACGAGGCACCAGCAGTGTGACGGCGATCAGCTTCGTGACGATGTCCGCCGCGACGATGCCGAGCACCAGAGACCAGAAGACTCCGCTTTCAGTTCTGTTCGGGCTGCTGCCGCTTTCCATTTTCCTCACGCTGCTTGCAGGCTATGCACAGCCGGGCATGCGGCAGCGCGTCGAGACGATCGAAGTCGATTTCCCCACCACACGTCTGGCACCTCCCGAAGATCTCCGGCGTCTGGTAGAGCCGCCGGAGCGCCTGATCAATGTGCCAGAGGAACCGCCCCTCCTGGCTGGCGAAGAGAAATGCCTTTTCACGCTCCATGGCGTCGGTGCCCTGATCCGCCATGTGGAACGAGTACGAGCTGAGGTCGCCGTCCGCCGACTGCGGCGTGGCGTTGAAAGTCTCAGAGTAGTTGCCGAGCTCCTTGAGCACACGGCGGCGCTCCTCGAGCAATCGCTTCTCGAAATGGGCCAGCTGCTTCTTGGTCATTGGCTTGCTCTTTTTCACGCTCACGGATGGAGCCATTGCTAGTGCGCTCTCGTCAAGGCAATGCGCACGGTGTCGTCGAGCAACTCCACCGTCTGCACTGCGTCCGCTGGAACCATGACATCACCGCCGGTGACAATGTCGCGCGCGAGCACTTCGCCCGCGATATACCCCTCATGTTTCCGTACCACCGCCTCCACGGCTGCCGAGCCGGTCACCTGCAGCCGCACCCGGTCGCTCACGTCATAATCCAGATCCCTACGCATGCGCTGTACCCGGCTCACGAGTTCCCGGGCAGCGCCCTCCGTTCGCAACTCGTCCGTCACGGTCGGATCGATCGCGGCAACGTAGCCGCCATCTTCCTGGACGACCAGCTCGCCCGAGGCGCGCCGCACGATGTCCAGGTCCTCCGCCAGGAGCGCGTGCGACTCGCCATCTACCGCGACCGCCACCGGGTTGCCGTGCTCGAACGCCAACAGCGCATCGCTCGACAGCGCCGCCACCGCCCGCGCGGCCAGCGGCGTCCGCTTGCCGAATCGCTTGCCGAGCGACCGGAAATTGGGCTTCGCCTTGAGACGCACGAGCGCGTCACTGCTGGACACGAATTCCACCGCCTTCACGTTCAGCTCAATGCGGAGTAACGGCTCAAGCACCTCAAACGTTCCAGCCTTGTAATTTGGCACGACGCACACCAATCGTGATAGTGGCTGGCGCACATTCACCCTGGCGCTCTCGCGCGCCGCGCGCGCCAGCGTGACCAGCCGCCGAATGTCCGCCATCCCCTGCTCCAGCGCCGGGTCCGGGGTGCCGGTGGCCCCGCCAAAGTCGGCGACGTGCACCGAGTCACCCGTGAGCTCCCGGTGCATCCAATCGGTAAGGAAGGGCGCGAACGGCGCCAGCAGCCGGCACGCCACCACGAGCACTTCGTGCAGCGTGGCGAACGCCGCGCGGTTGTCCGGCGCGTCCACGTCGTAGAAGCGCGCGCGCGAGCGGCGGACGTACCAGTTGGAGACGTCGTCCATCAGAAAATCCATCACCGCCCGAGCCGCCAGCGTCGCGTCGTAGCCCATCATGAACGCATCCACTTCGAGCTGGAGGTGCGCCAGGCGCGAGAGGATCCAGCGGTCGATCGCGGGACGGGCGTCGGGAGGAGGATCCTCCGGCCCCGGTGACCAGCCAAAATTCGCGTAGCGCGCAAAGATGCCGCTGTACACGTTCCTGAACGTGAGCAGGAAGCGCCCAGCCAGCTCGCGAATGGCGTCTTCGTCGAAGCGCCGGGGCACCCACACCTGGCTCGACGCAATGAGGAAGAGCCTGATGGCGTCGGCACCATGCCGCTCGAGCACGGTCCAGGGATCCACCGCGTTCCCCTTGGACTTGGACATCTTGGCGCCGGTGGAGTCGAGGACGAGATCGTTCACGACGACGGACCGGTAGGGTGCGGCGAGCGCGTTGGTCGCACCGTCCGCCATGTTGCCCGGAATCGCGTCACCCAGCCCCGTGGCGATCGCCAGCAGCGAGTAGAACCAGCCGCGCGTCTGGTCCACTCCCTCGGCGATGAAATCCGCCGGATACTGACTCGCCAGCATGGCCGCGCCTTCGAAGGGATAGTGCCACTGCGCGAACGACATCGAGCCCGAGTCGAACCAGGTGTCAATGACCTCGGGCACGCGATGCATCGTCCCGGTGCAGCCGCTCTGGCCACAGCGCCACTCGTAGCGGTCGATGTAGGGCTTGTGCGGGTCGAACGTCACGGGGAGCGGTTGTCCCCAGCGCTCGGCCAGCTCCGCATAGCTGCCGATCGCTTCGCGGTGCGCATCGTTCGCGTCGCACACCCACACCGGCAGCGGCGTTCCCCAGTATCGGTCGCGCGAGAGCGCCCAGTCAATGTTGTTGCGGAGCCACTCGCCAAAGCGCCCCTCGCCCACCTCCTCGGGGTGCCACGCCACGCGCGCATTGCGCGCCAGCATGGCATCGCGGAACGCCGTGGTGCGCACGAACCAGCTCTCGCGCGCGTAATAGAGCAGTGGCGTGCCGCAACGCCAGCAGTGCGGATACGAATGCTCCAGCGTGCCGGCCTTCCAGAGCACGCCGCGCGCCTTCAGTTCCTGGATGATCACCGGATCGGCGGCCTTCACGAACATCCCCCCCACCAGCGGCATGTCCGCGGGAAATTCACCGCGCAGATTCACCGGCTGCAGGAAGGCCAGTGCGTGGCGCCGCCCCGCCGCGTAGTCGTCGGCGCCGAATGCGGGCGCCATGTGCACTACCCCGCTCCCATCCTCGGCCGACACGAACGACTCGGCGACGATCACCTCGTGTTCGCCCTCATCATACGGCACCCAGTCCAGCGGACGCCGATAGCGCAGCCCCGCCAGCCTGGCGCCGGGCAGGCGCCGCACGACCTCCCACCGGTCCGTCCAATCCTCCCCCATCACCGCCGCGGCACGTGCCGCCGCGAGAATCAGCGTGGATGCATCGCCGCCCGTGCGCCGCCGCAGCTCCACGTATTCGAGATCCGGATGCACCGCCAGTGCCACGTTCGACACGAGCGTCCAGGGAGTCGTGGTCCATACCAGAACCCGCCGTGACGGCGAATACAAAACGGGCTGAGGGACGCTGGGCCCAACTTGCCCTCCCGATTCCCCATTCCCGGTTCCCGATTTCCCCGCGGTCGCGTCCCGTAACTCCAGCGCGATGTAGACGCTGGGGTCCGTCACATCCTCGTATCCCTGCGCAACCTCGTGGCTCGACAGGGTGGTCCCGCACCGCGGACAGAACGGCAGAATCTTGTGGCCCCGGTAGAGGAGCTCGCGGTCGAAGAGCGTCTTCAGCGCCCACCAGACGCTCTCCACGTACTCGTTGGAGTACGTGATGTACGGATTCGCGTAGTCGAGCCAGTAACCGATGCGCGAGCTCAGCTCCTCCCATTCACTCTTGTACTTCCACACGCTCTCGCGGCACAGCTGGTTGAACCGCTCGACACCGATCTCCTCGATCTGATGCTTGCCGTTGATGCCGAGCGCCTTCTCCACTTCGATTTCCACGGGAAGCCCGTGGGTATCCCACCCCGCCTTCCGGAGCACGCGATATCCCTTCATCACGCGATAGCGGCAGAACAGATCCTTGACCGTTCGCGAGAACACGTGGTGGATGCCGGGGCGTCCGTTCGCCGTGGGTGGCCCCTCGAAGAAGACGAAGTCTTTCGCGCCCTCGCGCTCGCGCAGGGTGCGCGCCAGAATGTCCTCGGCGGCCCAGCGTTCGAGCATCTCCTGCTCGAGCGCCGCGGCGGGAGCGTCAGGTGGCAGCAGGTGATAGCGCGTGCCGGCGCGGTCGCCCGCGGGCGGCGCCGTGGACCCGGCAGCGCTCACAGCCGCTCCAGTACGCCGGTCACGAGCGCGGAGAGGGCGGGCTCCGCGCGTCCCGCGACGGTGATGATCTGGTTGACGTTCGCGGGCTCGAGCGCATCCGGCAGACAGCGATCGGTGATGATGGAGAGTCCGAGTACGCGCATGCCCCCATGCACCGCCACGATCACTTCGGGCACCGTGGACATGCCCACCACATCCGCGCCAATGCCGCGCAGAAACCGGTACTCCGCCCGCGTCTCCAGGTTCGGGCCAGGCACGGCCACGTACACGCCCTCACGCAGGGTAATGCCCTGCGCCGCCGCCACCGAGCGGGCGATTTCGCGCAGTGCGGCATCGTACGGCGCGGACATGTCAGGAAATCGCGGACCGAGGCGGTCGTCGTTCGGACCGATCAGCGGATTGTCACCCAGCAGATTGATGTGATCCGCCATGAGCATCAGGTCGCCCGGATTCCAGAGCGGGTGCATTCCACCGCACGCGTTGGTGACTACGAGCACGCCGGCTCCCAGTGCCTGCATCACCCGCACCGGAAAGCTCACCTGCTGCGCCGTGTAGCCCTCATAGAGGTGAAAGCGCCCCTGCATGGCCACGACGCGCTTTCCCGCCAACGTGCCGCACAACAGCCGGCCGGAATGCGATTCCACCGTGGCGCGTGGAAACGCCGGGATGTTCGCGTAGTCAATGGCGACCTCGACGTCCATACCACGGGCCAGTGCTCCGAGACCGGTGCCAAGGATGATCGCCGTGTCCACGGTGCCGGAGAACCGGTCGCGCACCGCGGCCACGGCGGTGGCAACCTGTTCCAGCGAATGCGCGGCGGCGGGCGTGCGATGCGCCGCCAGGCTCCTGGCGTCGTCGAGCCGAAGGCCCGTCATTCCTTGACCAGCGACTCGAGCCAGGCCGGCGTCTTGAGATGCTGTCGCAGATCGGACACCGAACCTTCAGCCGCCTTCGTCTCCCCACTCGTGCGCGCCTGCGGCGTGGGCATCTCCGTGGCGTTGAGCTCCGCCAGGTGCCGCTCCATCACCGCGCGGAGCTGATTGATGTATGCCATGCGCGATTTCTCGAGCGTGGCGATATCCACTTCGAGGCGCCGGACCTCCGCACGCACGTTCTCCATGAGCTTCTCGCCTTCCGCGCGCGCCTCGCGCAGAATGAGCTGCGCCTCGCGATCCGCCTGCTCCCGCGTTTCCGCGCGCAGTTGTTGCGCCGAAACGAGCGCATCGTTCAGCGCGCGATCGCGGTCGCGAAAGGCCTTGAGCTGTTCGTGGAATCCGCGCGCCTTGGATTCGAACTCCTGATTCTGCCGCATCAGGCGCTCGAGTTCTTCCGCGACCTGAGCCCGAAAGTCCTCGACCTTCCGTTCGTCGTAGCCCCGGAACGCCTTGGCGCCAAAGTCGTAGCGCCGTACGTCGAGCGCGGTCAGATGAAATGATTCGTCCGTCATGTGCCTCTCGCTCCAAACAGGATGGTCCCCAGCCGAACCATCGTCGCTCCTTCCTCCACCGCCACTTCATAGTCCCCGGACATTCCCATGGACAACTCCGCCGCCGGATGCCCCAGCCGACACAACTTTTCACGGGCGGCACGCGCGCCGGCAAAGATCCCGCGCAGCGCCGCCTCCGACGCGTCCAGCGGCGCCATCGTCATGACACCCTGCACCGTGATCCCCGGGCAGCCACTCAGCCACTCGCCAACCGGCCCGACCTCTGCCGGTGCGAAGCCGCCCTTGCTCGTCTCACCAGACACGTTCAACTGCAACAGCACATGCACCGGCTGCCGGCGACTCACTCCGTGTTCATGCACTGCCTCTGCCAATCGCCGGCTGTCCATCGAGTGCAGCAGCGTGAAGTGATCCACCGCGTTCACCTTGTTCCGCTGCAGGTGTCCGATGAGATGCCAGCGCACCGGCTCCGTGACAGCGTGCATCTTGGGCAGCGCTTCCTGCACGCGGTTCTCTCCCACATCGCGCACGCCAGCGTTCCACGCCGCGTGCACCGCATCAGGGCCGTGCGTCTTGGTGACGGCAATGAGCGTGACCAGCTGCCCGTGCCCGCCTCGCGCCACCGCGGCCGCGATGCGCTCTCGCACCTCGGTCAATCGGCCCGCGAGGTCCTCGTAAAGCATAAGCCGTGAACCTATCGCCGGTTGCGTATTGAATCAAGAAAATCCATCGCGACCGGACAGCATACTGTTACACGGCTAGGCTCCCCTGCACGAAACGATGCGCCAATCCGGGGCTGTGTCGACCGGGAGCTGTCAGCCGCTCAGGCGCGCAACTGCAGTACCGGCACCTCGCCAGTGGTGCGCGGCGCGCGCCCCGCCACGAGGTCACGGACCTGCGGCGCCGTCAGGCCGCGCGTCAGCCGCCCGTTCTCGGCCACCGAGATCTTCGCGGTCTCCTCGGACACTACGACCACCAGCGCGTCGGTCTCCTCGCTGAGTCCGAGCGCGGCGCGGTGCCGGGTGCCGAGCGTCTTGTCCACCATCTGCGCCTGGGAGAGTGGGAGAATGCAGCCGGCCCCAATGATCATGTCGCCGCGAATGATCACGGCCCCATCGTGCAGCGGCGAATATGGCGTGAAGATCGTGGCCAGCAGATCCGCTGACACTTTCGCCTGCATCTCCGTTCCCGACGCGAGATAATCGCCCAGCGCAATCTCCCGCTCGAGCGCGATGATGCAGCCAATGCCCGAGCGGCTCAGTCGCTCCACCGCGCCGGCGATCTCCTCAGCCACCTCGCTCATGTCCATGCGCTTGAAGATTCGTGAGAAGGGAGACTGGCCCAATCGCGCGAGCGCGGCGCGCAGCTCCGGCGCAAAGATCACGAGTGCCGCGAACAGCCCGTACCGGAAGAGGACGTCCAGCACGTACGTGATCATGGAGAAGCGAAAGAGCCAGGCGAGGGCATACACGAACGCGAGCACGCCGATGCCGACGAGCATCTGCACGGCGCGCGTGCCATGGACCAGTAGCAGCAGCCGGTAGATGCCGTACGCGACGACGGCGATCTCGATGGCATCGCGCCAGCCGAAACTCAGGAACCGGAATTGATCGAGAATGTTCACTAAGCGCCCCTGCTCCGCAGAATGCCCCACGCCACGTCCAGCGCCCGGCGATGCGCGCGCACATCGTGCACGCGGAATATCCGCGCACCCAGCGTGAGCGCCACGACGTTGGCGCCGATGGTGCCGTCGACTCGATCGGCGGGCTCGCGCACGCCGCTCAACTCCCCCACCACCCGCTTGCGCGACGCACCAACCACGAGTGGATAGCCCAATGCCACCAGTCGATCGAGCGAGGCGAGTACCGCCACCGACTGCTCGCCCCGCTTGGAAAAGCCGATGCCCGGATCGAGGGCGATCTTCTCCCTCGACACGCCGTGCGCCTCCGCCGTTTCAGCACGCGCGCACAATTCGGCCATCACCTCGCCAGCCACATCACTACCATAGTGCGCGTGCGTGTAGCTCGCCATGTCTCGCACGCCGCCACGCGAGTGCATGAGCACCACGCCCGCGCCCGCGCGCGCACAGACGTCCGCGCTGCGCGGATCGAGCCGGAACGCCGAGACGTCGTTGATGATCCCGGCCCCGGCATCCAGCACGGCCAGCGCCACCTCGCTCTTCACCGTGTCCACTGAGAGCGGCACCTTCGGCAGGCGCCGGCTCAATTCCCGTACGACGGGAAGCACCCGGCGCAATTCCTCCGGCTCGTCCACCGGCGTGGGGCTGTGCGGTCGCGTGCTTTCGCCACCGATGTCCAGCACATCCGCCCCTTCCTCCACCAGCCGCTCCCCCTGCGCGACCGCCGCATCCACCGAAAAAAAATTACCCCCGTCGCTGAAGCTGTCGGGGGTAACGTTGATGATCCCCATGATGCAGGGACGATCGAGAGGGAGTACACAGGAGCGGAGGGACCAGGGCATCAGGCGGTAGCTGGTTGAACGACGGTAGCTGGTAGCGGCGTAAGTGGGGTGTGCAAGCCACCCGCGCGGGGGAGCGCCGCGGACCCTCGGTACTGCGGCTCGGCTCTGCTCCCCCGCGCGGATGGCTCAGTGCTTGCCCCACTTCCCTCCGGCTATCAACCGCCAGCTATCAGCTCCCATCACGCCGGTGCCACCTCCGGGCCGCCCAGAAGCGGAGGTTTCGCGGGCTTGAGTTGCGGCACGGCGACGGGCGCTGCGGCCGAGGGCGGTGCACCCGCGGGTAGTTTGCGCGGCGGCAGCTTATCGCCCCGCACCAGGATCTCGATGTCGTCCGCCGTGAGCGTTTCGCGCTCGAGCAGCGCACCCGCGATCGCGTTCAGCAGATCAGTGTTGTCCACCAACGTCTGACGCGCGCGCTCGTAGCTCTCGGTGAGCAACCGCTTCACCTCGGCATCCACCAGTTGCGCCGTGCGCTCGGATACCTCGCGCCGGTGTCCCAGTTCGCGACCGAGGAATACCTCCTGCTCATTGTCGCCAACCAGCACGGGGCCGATCGAATCGGAGAGTCCCCACTGCGCGACGTACCGGCGCGCGAGTGACGTGGCCTTCTGAATGTCGTTCGCGGCACCGGTGGTGACCTTGTCATGCCCGAAGATCAGCTCTTCCGCCACGCGGCCGCCGTACGACATGACGAGCATGGCCTCGACCTGCTGCCGCGTGACCGAGTAGCGATCCTCTGTCGGCAGCGTGAACGCCAGCCCCAGCGCACGCCCGCGCGGCACGATGGTCACCTTGTGCAGCGGATCGCACCCCTTCGTCTTGATGGCGCACACCGCATGGCCAGCCTCGTGATACGCGGTGTTGCGCTTCTCCTCGTCCTTCATGACCATGGACTTGCGTTCCGCGCCCAGCATCACCTTGTCCTTGGCTTCCTCCAGATCCGTGAGCATCACGCGATCGTGACTGCGGCGCGCGGCGAGCAGTGCGGCCTCGTTCACCAGGTTCGCGAGATCGGCGCCTGACATGCCCGGCGTGCCGCGGGCGATGATGCTCATGTCCACGTCGTCACTCACGGGTACCTTGCGCAGGTGCACGCGCAGGATTTCCTCGCGGCCGCGCAGGTCGGGAAGATCCACCACGACCTGCCGGTCGAACCGCCCGGGGCGCAGCAGTGCGGGATCGAGCACATCAGGACGGTTCGTTGCGGCAATGAGAATCACGCCCTCGTTGGATTCGAAGCCGTCCATCTCCACGAGCAACTGGTTCAGCGTCTGCTCGCGCTCGTCATGGCCGCCGCCGAGTCCGGCGCCGCGATGCCGGCCGACCGCATCGATTTCGTCGATGAAAATGATGCACGGCGCATGCGCCTTGCCCTGTTCGAACAGGTCGCGCACGCGACTCGCGCCCACACCCACGAACATCTCCACGAAGTCCGATCCGGACATCGAGAAGAATGGACGCCCGGCTTCGCCCGCCACCGCGCGCGCGAGCAGCGTCTTGCCGGTGCCCGGCGGACCCACCAGGAGCACACCCTTGGGCAGCCGTCCGCCAAGTCTCGTGAAACGTGCCGGATCCTTCAGGAAGCCGATGATCTCCTGCAGCTCCTCCTTGGCCTCATCGGCGCCCGCCACGTCGGCGAACGTCACCTTGGGCGTGTCGCCCGTGAGCAGCTTCGCCTTGCTCTTGCCAAAGCTGAATGCCTTGGCGCCACCCGCCTGCATCTGCCGGAAGATGAACAGCCAGAACCCGATGATCACGATCCAGGGCAGCCAGGTCACGAGCAGATAGCCGAGCGATGGCTTGGCGTCCTGCGCACTGATCACGACGTTCGCGTCGCGCAGTCGTTCGACTTCCTTGGGGCTGTTGGCCACGGGAAGCCGCACGGTAAACTTGGTGATGTCCTTGTTCCCCTCGTGCACCTGTGACTTGAAGTCGCCGGTGATCAGCTTCCCATCCTGCATCGTGACCTTCGCGATGTTCCCCTTCTCGAGCTGCTGCCCGTATTCCGTGTAGTCTATTTCCGTGGGCGAGTCGCCGGTTCCTCCGGACAGCCGAAGGAACAGGATCGGGATGAGAATGAGCAGCAACCAGAACGCGACCGTCTTGGAAACGTGCGCCCAGTGAAACTGCCGCTTGGGAGGTGGTCTGTCAGCCATTACTGCAAGCTCGCGATATAGGGCAAATGACGAAAGTTCTCGGCGTGGTCGAGCCCATAGCCGACGAGAAACTCATTGGGCGCATCAAATCCGACGAACCGGACCGGATAGGACAGGTGATCAGCCACGTGCTTGTGCAAGAGAGCGCAAATATCGAGCGAGCGTGGCTCGCGGACGGACAATAAGCCCATCAGGCGATTCAACGTACGACCGGAATCTACAATATCCTCTACAACTAGAATGTGTTTCCCCCTCAGATTTGTTTCCGGATCGTACGCCAGCCGGACATCCCCGCTCGACGCCATCGCGTCGCCATAGCTCGCCGCCACCACGAAGTCCACCTGCAGCGGCCGGCGAATCTGACGCACGAGGTCGCCCAGAAAGATAAAGCTCCCCTTGAGCAATCCCAGCACCAGCAGCTCACCCTCCGGAAAGCTGGCGCAGATGGCCTCGCCCAGCTCATGCACCCGTCCGGCGATGGTTCCCTCGTCAAACGCAATCCGCCGGATGGGACGTCCATCGAGACGCGGATCAGCAGTCGTGGTGTTCACATCAGCAGTCGTGGTGTTCACAGTGGAACAGTACCTCCGGTCTGCCGGACCGAACGGTCGCCGCCTCACCGCGGCGCACGCCGGGAACCCAGATGATCTCTTCTCCGGAGAGGACGACTGGCCAACCCGTTCGGCTCGCGGCGTCCACTCCTGCATCGCGCAGCAGCCCCTTGATCCGCCGCGGGCCCCGGGCCCCGGCTGGTGTCATCCGATCGCCCGGGTGCCACCCGCGCACCGTCAGCGCCGCTCCGGCGGAGAACCACGCCTCCCACAGTGATGGCGCGCGTTCCCGGAACGCGTCTCGCGAACGCGTGCGCCGAAATCGAAAACCGGCGAAGATCGTTCCATCGCGCAGTGTGCATTCCGTATCCGCTTCGACGCGCGAGCGCTGGCGCCGCAGCAGCAGACGATCTCCCTGTCGCGCGATCTCGTAGCCGGCCGACAGTTGGATGCGGCCACCTGACCTGCCCTGGATGGTAAACTGGGCAGCGCGTTCCGTTCCACGGCGATCCATCGCGATGCCGAGCGGCGCCGCGAGTACCGGCCAGATCAATCGCAGCATCGAAGCATCATATCCAGCGATCAGACTGCGGGCAACCACCACGCTGTCACCCTCGCGAGCGGGCTGCAGCGCCGAGCGAACGACGTCATCCAGCTCACGCCGCAGCACCGCCGCGCGGGCCGCGATGTCGAGCAATTCGTCGCTGAATGCGGGCCGCACGCGGTGGCAGGCAGGCAGGAGGTCCAGGCGCACGCGATTGCGCAGAAAGCGACGCGACGCATTCGATGGATCTTCCACCCACGCGATCTGCCGGGCCCGGGCGTAGCGCGAAATGTCCGATCGCGCGAGCGCGAGCAGCGGCCGCACGACGTCGCTCGGGGCGAAGAGCGCCGCCAGCCCACGCGCGCCCGCCCCGCGCAGTGCACGCAGGAACACGGTCTCCACCTGATCGTCGCGGGTGTGCGCGGTGGCCACGCGCGCGCGGTGGTCGCGCGCGACCGTGCGCAGGAAGTGCCAGCGCGCGTCGCGCATGGCCGCCTCGGAGCCAGGCTGTCCGGAGGCGCGGCCATGCGCCACGGGGAAGCCCCGCTTCGTCGCGCACGCGTCGACCTGGTTGGCTGCGTGGGTTGCCCAGGGGCCCGTGCCGTGGTCGAACGTGGCCACACACGCCACTCGGTCCGGACAGACCCGCGATGCGGCGTCGAGCAGCACCATGGAGTCGACTCCGCCGGACACGGCCAGCACGAGCGGGCCTGACCCCGGCGCAGCGGCGCGCACTTCGCGCAGGACGAGATCTTCCGTTTCGAGCATGCTGAAAACTACGCCAACGGGCGCGGTCGCGCCCCTGGCGCCGTGACCGGCAGCTCTCACCTACTGGCCCGGCCGCGATGCGATACGTACATTTCCGCACGATCGTCATGGCATCAACCACTCAATCGTCGGGGATATCGTGGAGACCAATGGACCATTGGGCCTGCTCTGGATGAGCATCGGGCTGGGCTGTTTCTATGTTGGCCTGCTCTGGCTCAATCTCCTGCTCGGCCACTTCCTCACGCCACTGTTCCTGCTCACCGCGTCGCGGCTTTTCGGTGGGAAAAAGCGCGACGAGGCCGCCCCGCCCGCCTGATGGTGCACAGCGGCTGAAGGAACTCAGGATTGGCGGGGCGGCGGTGGGTGAAGCCGCCCCGTTTGCCTTTCCGCGGTGGCCACAGTGCCGCCGATCACTCTCCACGCGAGGAGCACACGACATGGGTTTCATCATTCTGCTGATCATCATCGTGGCCGTGGGGTTCTGGTTCATGAGCGCGTACAACGGTCTGGTGTCGCTCCGCAATCAGGTCTTCAATGCGTGGAAGCAGATCGACGTGCAGCTCAAGCGCCGTCATGACCTGATCCCGAATCTCGTCCAGACCGTGAAGGGCGCCATGAACTTCGAGCGGGAGACGCTCGAGGCCGTCGTGGCCGCGCGGACGAACGCGATCGCGGCGACACAGGGCGCCACGACGGGGGCGCCGACTTCCGCTCAGGTGCAGCACACCGCCGCCGCGGAAGGACAGCTCACGACGGCGCTGGGCCGTCTGTTCGCGGTGGTCGAGGCGTATCCCGATCTCAAGGCGACCGGCAACGTGGCCCAGCTGCAGGAAGAGCTTACGTCAACCGAGAACAAGATCGCGTTCGCGCGGCAGCTCTACAACGACACGGCAACCCAGTACAACACGAAGCAGCAGCAGTTCCCCACGAGTCTCGTGGCCGGCATGGCCAAGGCGTCGCCCGCGCAGCTGTGGGAGATCACGGATACCGCCGAGCGTGAAACGCCAACGGTGGATCTGTCCATGAATCCGAAAAAGTGATCGCCAATCCGAATCTCTTCGCGCAACAGGAAGCCAATCGCCGGCGCTCTCGATGGCTGGTGATTGGCTTCATTGTCTTCTTTGCGTGGCTGGGTTTCGGCGGTGATCTCATTGCGTATCTCTACACGCGAGGCGCGCCGCCGGGCGCGTACCATCACGTCGTTCCGTTCTTCGGCATTCTGCTTACCCTCATCGGGTCCGCGATCGCCGCGTGGTCGTGGAAGACGGGCCCGCAGCGCGTGCTCTGGTCCACCGGCGCGCGGGAGCTCACGGAGCCGGTCACGCTGGAGGAGCGGCAGCTCGACAATGTCGTGCAGGAGATGGCCATCGCGGCCGGCATACCGAAGCCGCGCATCTGGATCATCGAGGACCCCGATCCCAACGCCTTCGCCACGGGGCACGATGAGGGGACCGCGAACATTGCGGTGACGCGCGGGCTGATTACCATGTGCTCGCGCGACGAGTTGCAGGGCGTCATTGCGCACGAGATGGGGCACGTGAAGAATCTCGACGTCCGCCTCACGACCCTGCTGGCCGCGCTCGTGGGTGCGGTGGCGCTCGTGTCCAATGGTATGGGCCGGATGATCTTCTACGGCAGCTACTCCCCGGGCGGCATGCGCATGAGCGGCCGCGGCTTTGGCGGTGGACGGAGCAGCAGCAACGAACGCGGCGGCGGCGGGAGCGGGCCGCTCATCGTGATCCTGCTCGTGGTGTGGGTCGTGAGCTGGCTGCTGGCCCCGCTCGTCACGCGTCTCCTCGCGCTGGGCGTGAGTCGTGACCGCGAATATCTGGCCGACGCGATGAGCGCGCAGTTCACGCGCAATCCGCTCGCGCTCGCGGAAGCACTGCAGAAAATCGAAGGCGCCGATGCGCCGACGCGCAGCATCAAGTCCGGCGCCGCGCACCTCTGCATTGCCGACCCGCTGGGCCGTCCCGTCAACTCGGGCGAGAGCCGATTCGCTGGCCTCTTCGGCACCCACCCCCCCATGGCCAAACGCATCGCGCGTCTCGAAGCGATGGCATATGGTTCGCTCCCAGCCGGCTCAGTCGTCGCACCAGCTTCGCCTCCGGCAGCCGCTCCCGGCCAGGCGTAGCCTGCCGGCAGGCGATGCGCCGTCAGGCGCTATCGCCGCTTCCCGCAGTCGCGCTCCGCGCGACGCCTCGCGCAGGCGCGGCGGGCCTTGGGCCTGCCGTGCCGCTTTCCGGCAGCACAAACTGCTCCTCCTCCGTACTCCCCTGCAACGCCGCCGTCGACGCCCGGCCCCCGCTCACCGCCTGCAGTACCTGGTCGAAATACCCCGTCCCCGCCTCGCGCTGATGCTTCGTCGCCGTGTACCCGTCGGCTTCCCGCGCGAATTCCCCCGCCTGGATCCGCACGTAGGCCGGCATCCCCGTCTCCCGGTATGCCGCGGCGAGGTCGAACGTGTGATAGTTGATCAGATGCCACCCGGCCAGCGTGATGAACTGGAACTTGTAGCCCATTGCGCCCAGCTCCCGCTGGAACGTGGCGATCTGCCCGGCATCGAGATGCTGCTCCCAGTTGAACGACGGCGAACAGTTGTACGCCAGCATCTTCCCGGGAAACTTGGCGTGCAGCGCCTCGGCGAACGCGCGCGCTTCAGCCAGATCGGGTTTCGCCGTCTCGAACCAGAGCAGATCCGCGTATGGTGCATAGGCGAGCGCGCGAGCAATGGCGGACTCCATGCCGCTCCGAACCAGGAAGTAGCCTTCGGCCGTGCGTTTGCCCGTGGTGAACTCGCGGTCGCGCTCGTCAATGTCGCTCGTCAGCAGCGTCGCGGAGAGCGCGTCCGTGCGCGCGACCAGAATCGTCGGCACGCCCGCCACGTCCGACGCCAGACGCGCGGCGTTGAGCGTACGCACGAATTGCGCGGTGGGCACGAGCACCTTCCCTCCCATGTGCCCGCACTTCTTCTCGGCCGCGAGCTGGTCCTCGAAGTGTACGCCGGACGCGCCGGCCTCGATCATGGCCCGCATGAGCTCGAAGGCGTGCACCGGACCGCCGAATCCCGCCTCGGCGTCCGCCAGGATGGGCGCCATCCAGTAGCGCCCATTGCTTCCCTCGGCATGCTCGATCTGGTCAGCGCGCAGCAAGGCATTGTTCAGCCGCCGCACGAGCGCCGGTACGCTGTTCGCCGGGTAGATGCTCTGGTCGGGATACGTCTGACCAGCGAGGTTCGCGTCCGCGGCAACCTGCCATCCGCTCAGGTAGATCGCCTGCAGCCCCGCCTTCACCATCTGCACCGCCTGCGCGCCGGTGAGTGCCCCGAAGGTGTGCACGTACCCGCTCTGGCCGAGCAAGGCCCAGAGCCGTTCCGCTCCCAGCCGCGCCAGCGAATGCTCCACGCGCACGGACCCGCGCAGCCGCACGACATCCTCGGCCGTGTAGCTGCGCTGAATGCCGCGCCAGCGTGGCGCCGTGGTCCACTGTCGCGTGACATCGGCAGCCTGAGTGACGAAGTCCGTGGCGCTCATCCCGTTGCTCCTGTGTCGTCGTCGGCATCGGCCAGCAGGCGCGATGCCGGAATGGTCAGAAAGTCGGCGAACACGTCGCCGAGTACGAGGTCATCGAGCAGCGTTGCCGCGGCGTCCACATGCGTGACGCCGGAGTCCCGCAGCCGCGCGAGCGTGTTGAGCTCCTCCCGCGCGATCCGCCCGTAGAGATCCCGCGTGAGCGCGCCGCCGTCGGCCAGTGGCACACCGGCATGCAGCCATTGCCATAGCTGCGCGCGCGATATTTCCGCCGTGGCCGTGTCTTCCATGAGGTTGTTGATCCCGACGGCACCCTGCCCGCCCAGCCACGCATTGAGATACTGCAGCGCGACGCTCACGTTGAGCCGCACCCCGGCGAGTGTCACGGCGCCGCCCGGGACACGAAAGTCCTGCAACTCCGCGGCCGACACGTGCACCTCACTGCGCAGCCGCTCCTTCTGATTCGGCCGCGTGCCGAGTACGGCATCGAACGCCGCACGCGCCACCGGCACCAGATCCGGATGCGCCACCCACGTGCCGTCGAATCCGTCGCCGGCCTCGCGCACCTTGTCGTCGCGCACACCGGCGAACGCAATCTCGTTCAGCCGGGCGTCCTTCCGGCTCGGGATGAACGCGGCCATGCCGCCAATCGCATGCGCGCCACGCCGATGGCATGTCCGTACCAGCAGTTCGGTGTAGGCGCGCATGAACGGGACGGTCATGGTGATCTGCGCGCGATCCGGCAGCACGCGGTCGCGCCGGGTGCTGAATTTCTTGATGATGCTGAACGTGTAATCCCACCGGCCCGCGTTCAGCCCCGCGCAGTGATCGCGCAATTCGTAGAGGATCTCGTCCATCTCGAACGCCGCGAGGATGGTCTCGATGAGCACCGTCGCGCGGATGCTGCCGCGCGGAATGCCGAGTGCTTCCTGCGCGGCAACGAAGACGTCGTTCCAGAGACGTGCTTCGAGGTGGCTCTCGAGCTTGGGCAGATAGAAGTACGGACCGGCGCCGCGACGAATCAGTTCCTGCGCGTTGTGGAACATGAACAGCCCGAAATCGAAAAGACTCGCGGAGACCGGCTCTTCATCCACCTGAACATGCGGCTCCTCGAGATGCCAGCCGCGCGGCCGGACCAGCAGCACCGCGGGGCGATCCGCCAGCTTGTAATCGCGCCCGTCGGCGCTGGTGAACACCAGCGTGCCGCGCACCGCGTCCATCAGATTGGCCTGGCCTTCCACGACGTTCTGCCAGGTGGGTGAGAGCGAATCCTCGAAGTCCGCCATGAAACAGGAGGCGCCCGAATTGAGCGCGTTGATCATCATCTTCCGGTCCGTGGGTCCGGTGATCTCCACGCGGCGGTTTTCGAGTGCCGGTGGCGCGGCCGCCACCGTCCACTCGCGCTCCCGGATGGACGCCGTGTCAGCCAGAAAATCCGGATTGGTACCACTGTCGAGCGCACGCTGGCGGTCGCGGCGGCGCTCGAGCAGCAGGGTGCGTTCGGGGCCGAATTGTCGCTGCAGCGCCGACACGAACGTCAGCGCGTCGGGTGAGAGCACGGGGAAGTACGCCGGCGCCATCGGGCGTACCGTCACGCCTCGCGTCACGCTGCTCACAGCGGACGGGATCATGGGCGCGTTATCACGGGTATCAGTTGCGTCGTTCATGGTCATGGTGATGCAGTTTATCCGATGTGCCGCACATGGTCACTACCCGGACGGACAGGACTCTGCGCCCATCGGGAGAGGACGCCCGCACCTGCGCCATGCAACGACCGCGCCGCGCGCCGGCGGTGTTTCCACCAGTCTGCCGCTTTACAGCGTGCCCGACATGCCCCTAATTCTCAGTCGACGACCTCATCTTCGGGATCTTGATGCGTGACGACACCGTTCTGATCATCGACGACGAGCCACAGATCCGCCGCGTGGTGCGGAACGCGCTGCAGGCCGAAGTGGCTCGCGTGCTCGAGGCGGCAACGGGGGGACAGGGCATCAGCCTTGCCGCGGCAGAAGCCCCCGCGCTCATCGTGCTCGACCTCGGTCTTCCCGACGTGGCCGGCGTGGATGTGTGTCGCGAGCTGCGCAAGTGGTCCACCGCGCCCATCGTCGTGCTCTCGGCGCGCCACTCGGATCAGGAGAAGGCGCTGCTGCTGGATGCCGGAGCGGACGACTACGTGACGAAGCCGTTCAGCACGGTGGAATTCACCGCGCGCATCCGCGCCAACCTGCGGCGGGCGCAGGCCGCCCAGATCGCCAGACAGGCGCAACCCATGATGGTTGGTGACCTCGTGGTGGAACTGGCGGCGCGCACGCTGCGCCGCGGCGCCACGGCGATCCATCTCACGCCCATTGAGTGGGAGCTGCTCCGGACATTCGTGACGCAGGCCGGGCGTACGCTTACACACCAGCAACTCTTCACCGCCGTGTGGGGGCGCGCGTTCGGCGACCCCCAGCAGTATCTGCGCGTGCACGTCGCCAATCTGCGTCGCAAGATCGAACGGGACGCGGTCCGTCCGCAGCTCATCGTCACCGAGCCCGGAGTCGGCTACCGCTTCGAGATGCCGCGCTGAATGCGCTCGCCGCTGCCCCGCTGGTTCCCCCCGTGGCTCTTCTGGGGAGTGGTGCTCGTTGGGGTCACCGTCGGCATGATCGTGTTTCGCAGCGCGCTCGACCAGGCGCACGTGGCGCTCATCTACCTGCTCGTGGTGCTGGGCGCCAGCGTGAGCGGCGGGCGGGTGGTGGGCATTGTGCTCGCCTGCACCGGCTTCGCGCTCATTGACTACTTCTTCCAGGCGCCCTTCTCCACCTTCACGGTGGGCAAACGCCCCGACTGGCTGGTGCTCGTGGCCTTTCTGGCCACGGCGGTCGTGGCCACGCAGCTTCTGGCCCGGGCGAGCGCACAGGCCGACGCCGCGCGCCGGCGCGCGGATGAGATC
>JBOHTE010000189.1:0-1376 GCA_050733555.1 Gemmatimonadaceae bacterium
CCATGTAGGTCCATATGTATCGCGGATGGCAATAGAATTCGTCCATCCCGCTCGGGTCCCACCCATTGACGGGATCATTATCGGCATAGCCGTAGGTGTTGCGCCCGCCACTGAGCCCCATGGGATCTTCCGAAAGGAAGCTCCGGCTCTGGGGGTCATACCACCGGCTCCTGACGTAGTAGAGCTGCGCGGTGCCGCCCTCGAAGACCAGCCCTTTCCAGCCTAGGCGCGTGGCAGCGAGCGAATCGCCGCCCTGCCACTCCAGATTCCCCCAGGGACCGAAGTGTAGCGACTGGGTCACCATGGTCCCATTCGTGAGCCCCAGGACATCGCCCCGCTCGTCTTGCTGCACGAACTCGATCGTGCCGGCAGCGTCGCCCGTGATCCGTGCCAGCGGCTGGTCCGTCCCCGGGCGGTAGGCAAAGGCGTTCACCCGGTGCTGGGCCGTGCTGTCGAGTTCCTCCACGAGCTGCCCCGCTTCCCAGACAAACCACCGGTCCACATGACCCGTGGTGCTCCGCCGGGCCAGATCTCCGAGCGCGTTGTAGGCATACGTCACGCTGTCACTCCCCGTCTTCACCTGGAGGAGCCGCCCGCTGGCGTCCCACGTGTAGGTGGTCACCGTACTTCCCACGGTGCGCGTCGCACGGTTCCCGTCGGCGTCGTACGTGTAGGTGGCCCCGAGCCAGCTCGTCACCCGGTCACCCAGGGCGAACGTGGCCGAATCCTTGGCGTTGCCATGGATCGAGTCTACCCGGGTCAAGAGATTGAGTGCGGCGTCATAGCGTGGGTAGCCGCAGGAGACGTAGGGCGTCGTGTCGGCGAGCACGCATCCGTAGGTAAGCGTGCAGCCCGTATTGGTGGTCGTGGCCCGCTGGTAGGCGCGGAGCGCGCCTGCACCGTTGTACGCAAAGCGGCCCACGTCGTAGGTCCAGCCGCTGAATTGGGCGTACTTCCGCGCCTCGCTCGTCAGGCGGCCCAGGGAATCATATGCGTACAGGCGTTGGAACACCGAGTCCACCGCGGCATTGTTGAAGATCAACTGATAGCGCGAATGTGTGCTGGTGTGCGACGCCGTTCCGGTATAGGCCGGATAGGCGATGATGCTGTCGGCAACCAACTCGTCGTCACTTGTCAGGCGCACCGTGCTCGTGCCCACCATGATCGAGTCCAAGGTTCCGGTCGTCGCACTCCAGTAGCGGCGCCGCTTGAGGAAGGTGAGCCCCGAGACGGAGGACGAGAGCGTCAGCGTGTCGCCCAGGACGCCCTGGGTCTTGCTCCACACCCGGCGGAAATACGGCCCCGCGGCCAGCACACTCGTCGTCGTGTCGGCGCCGGCCTGGCCCGCCTTGAGCGTGTCGGTCTCGATGCTGTTC
>JBOHTE010000190.1:0-1859 GCA_050733555.1 Gemmatimonadaceae bacterium
GTCGACCTGCATTCACTGGGATACGAATGCGCGCAGTTCGTGGGCTCGGAGAAGGCCATGCATGTCGTCCTCCGTCGTTCGGCTGCGTGATTGCCACCGAATACGATGCTCGGCACCGTCGCGGTAACCGACTCTGAATGGTACGACTTCCTGTCGCGACACCCGATGCCGGAGGTCAATTTCTGGACGCCGTCCGATCGGCGTAGCTCCCTACGGCCGCCGCTTGCGCAGTTGCGTGAGCACGGCGCCGAGCGAATCGATCTGCGTTCCGTACGCCGCCCAGTTCCCCGCCCGCTGCGCCGCAATCGCGCGATCGTAGTGGCCCTGCGCCCGCTCCACCAGCGCCGTCACGCTCGCCTCCGCCGGCGCCACCGCACCGCCGCCTGACGCCAGCGGCGCGCGTGCAGTTCCCGCACCCGGTGGTGTCTCCGCCACTGTCGCCGCACCGCTGCTCCCGAACATCGCGTCGAGCGCCTGATCGAGCGTCTCGCCCATCACCACGCGGTCGCCGCTCGCCACCACCACGCGCTTCATCTCAGGAATCGACCCGCCCGCCGCGCGCAGGAAGAGCGGCTGCACGTAGATCAGCGACTCCTCGATCGGAATCACCAGCAGCTCGCCGCGGATCACCTGGGAGCCGCGCTGGTCCCAGAGCGTGAGCTGTCGCGAGATGTCGGTGTCCTGGTCGATCCGATTCGCGATCTGCTTCGGCCCGTACACCAGACTCTGCTTCGGGAACCGGTAGACCATCAGTTGCCCGTAGTGCGACCCGTCCATCCTCGCTACCATCCACGCCGCGAGATTGTCCTTGCCCCGCGGCGTGAATGGCGTCATGTAGATGAACTCCTCCTTCTGCTCGCCGGGAAGCCGCATGATCATGTGCCGCATGTACGGAATCGCGTCGGAGCGGGAGTTCTGCGCCGCGGGCATCTGCCACTGGTCCTCGCGATGATAGAACGCATCGGGGTCGTCCATGTGATACGTGGCCTGGAGCAATGCCTGAATGCGGAACAGGTTCCCGGCGTAGCGCAGGTGACGCCTGATGTCCGCCGGCATTGCCGCGAGCGGCCGGAATACCCCCGGAAAGATCTGCTCGTAGGTACGGATGATCGCGTCGTTCGCGTCGATGGCGTAGGCGGTCACGGCGCCCGTGTAGGCATCAATGGTCACCTTGACGCTGTTGCGCATGTAGTCGATGCCGTTCACCGACTCGGCGTACGGATAGTCGCTGCTCGTGGTGTAGCCGTCGAGCACCCACTGCAATTTCCCGTCGTCGGTGATGACGATGTATGGCTCGCTGTCGAAGGTGAGAAACGGCAGCGCCGTTGACGCGCGCTCCATGATGTTGCGGCGGTACATGATTCGCGCCGACCCGGCGATGTCGTCGGAGAACAGGATCTTGAGCGATTGGAACTGGATGGCGTACATCAGGCGACGCACGAACGACCCCACGGGAACGCCCCCCTTTCCGGCGTACGACGCGTAGATGTTCTGGTCGCCCAGCGGATAGTCGAACTCCTTCTGCTTCGTGTCCACGAACACGTACGACTCCGCTGCCTGGCCGTAGTAGATCTCCGGGCGCGTGAGCTTCACGTTCACGGTGGACACGGGCGGCAGATCCTTGATGAAGAGGACCGGCAGCCCCTCGTCCGTCACCTGGTTCACCGGCGCCATCGTCACGCCAATGCCGTGCGTGAACGTCAGCCGGTTGTTGATGAACGTCTGCGTGGGCAGCGACGTCGAGTTCAGCTCGCGCGCCGACAGATGCACCTGCCGGTACTTGCCGTCGATCGTGTACCGGTCGTCGTTCACCGAGACGAAATCGTAATACGTGCGGATCTCCTGCAGCTGCTTGAACG
>JBOHTE010000191.1:0-1229 GCA_050733555.1 Gemmatimonadaceae bacterium
GTGCTGGGTGGCATTCTGCGATTCCTTGCAGCCGTGATCACGTGGGTGGCGGCGACCGTGGGCTTCGGCGCGACGCTCGCCTCGCGCGGCGGGACGCGCGTGATGCAAACCGCGACCCTCCCGCTGCCGGAGCCCGTCCTGGACGACACGTCGTGGCAGACGCCGACCCCCGTGTCGGGCGTCACCGCCGCACGCCGTCCCACACCACCGCCGCCAGGGCAGCGCAAGCCATGAAGGTCGCCATGACCATCGCCACGAAGCCCGCCGGCGGTCGCAGCGTCTGTGTCGCCGCGACTCTGCTCGCCGCCGCCGCGCTCGCCGCGTCATTCCCCGTGTCGCTTCCTGCCCAGCAGCAGTGGCGCACCGTGACCGCGCAGCGCCAGCGCCAGCCCATGGACACGCTGCGCGTGCGCATGCTCTATGGCGCGGGCAAGCTCCAGCTCGGCGCGGCGCCCGACTCGCTGCTGTACGACATTCGCGAGCGCTTCGACGCGACGCGCACGCGGGAGACGCACCGCTACGACGCCGCGACGCACACGCTCACCGTCGGTTCCGACAGCGCCGTCACGCGCATGTTCTCGCTGCGGAAGCGGGCGTTCCACGCGTCGGGCGACGACAACGGCCAGGGGAGCGATCTCACCCTTGGCCTCGTGACGGGGATTCCCCTCGATCTGGATCTCGAGCTGGGCGCCACGGAATCCACGATCGACCTGTCGAAGCTCAGCGTGAGCCGCCTCGAGCTCGACGCCGCGGCCAGCGCGGCGAGCCTCACCTTCGGTACCGTGAATCCCGTGGAAATGCAGGAACTCACGCTGCGCACGGGCGCCGCGGGGCTCGACGTGCGGCAACTGGGAAACGCCCGCGCGCGGCTGGTGCACCTGAACAGCGGCGTGGGGAGCGTGACGCTCGACCTCTCCGGCGACTGGACCGGCCGCATGACGCTCGATGTGCACTCGGTGCTGGGTCAGATCACGATTCGCGTGCCGAGCGACGTGGGCGTGGAATCGCACCTCACGAAGCTGATTGGCAACGTGGACCAGGCCGGTTTCACGCAGAAAAACGGCGTGGCGTACAGCGCCAACTGGAGCTCGGCCACGCGCACGATCGTCGTGAACGGTGAAGCCACGCTGGCGTCCGTAGCGATCCAGTTTCAGGGGGCGTCAGGCCAGGAGTGACCCTTTCGGCGCGCGCAGCGTGACGGGCGTGCCACGAGCCGCGCGCGTCACTCC
>JBOHTE010000192.1:0-6508 GCA_050733555.1 Gemmatimonadaceae bacterium
ACGCTACAGTGCATAGCATCGACGTATTGAGGGAGCGCTGGAGCGAGTTCAGCAATCTCCCAGTCCCCGGCATGCTCCCGGACGACGTCGACGCATCGGTGGACGTTGAGCTGGTCGTGAACACCGCCAGCGACTGCATCGAATCGTATCTCACCCTGGGGATGCTCTCGCCCAGGGAAAACGGCGCGCTGCGCGCCTGCGCCATCGAGCTCGAGAGAATCAGGCCGCGATTGAGTGGAGCGACCGCCGTCTACTTCGAGCAGCTGGCGAATTTCGTTGGCCAGGTGATGGCCCGCCCGAATCTGCCGGGATTCTTCGGGTAGGTGCCAGAGTCGATGCACAGGGGGTGCGAAGCGGCCGGGGGTATGAATCGTGCGAGCGCGAAGCGTATCATTCACCCCTGCTGGGAGCAACAATATGGCTATGGACAACGACGACGTCATCTCGGTGTTGAATGATCTCATCGAAACATCCGAAGATGGGATCAAGGGATTCCACGAGTGTGCCGACAGCGTCAGGAACCCCGAGGCGAAGGCGTTCTTCACCGAACGTGTGCGTCTCATCGAGCGCGGGAAGGTCGAGCTCCAGGGCGAAGTGCGCCGGCTGGGTGGAGACCCCGATCGTCGCGGCACGGCCGGCGCCGCGATGCACCGCGCCTGGATCAAGGTCAAATCGGCGGTCACCGGGAAAGATGATGACGCGATCCTTGCGGAGGCAGCACGAGGCGAGGACGTCGCGGTGGAGAATTACGAAGACGCACTCGGCAAGGACCTCCCGCCCGAGGTCAGAACGATGATCGATCGTCAGTACCGCGGCGTGCTGGAGAACCGCGACCGCGTGAAACTGATGAAGGAGGGACGCTCGGCCACGCGGTCGGCCACGATGCGGGAGCCGGACCGCGAAGCCCCTCCTCCGATGTGATGCGCGGGGCGTCCGCGCCTCACCAGTTGTGCCGGCTCCATGCCGGCTCCCGGCCCCCCGTCGCGATTGCGACGCGGGGCCGCCCGCGCGTCATCGTTTGAAATGACTCGATCGTAGCGGCGCAGCTCACCGCATCACCCGGACGAACACATGAAGACGAGCGCGAATGCCCGCTTTGCCATCAAGAGCTGGGATGAGAAGCCGTATGGTGAGGGGCCGGAACTGCCAAAGCTCACGCGAGCGAGCGTCACCAAGACCTTCAGCGGCGATATCGAGGGGGAAGGGCAGGTTGAATATCTGATGATGTACCGCAGCGACGGCTCGGCGACCTTCGTCGGACTCGAGCGCATAGTCGGACGACTCGCGGGCAAGGCGGGCACATTCGTGCTGCAACGCACGGGAGTATTCGAGGGCGGCGAGGCACGAGAGACCTATTCCGTGATCCCCGGCTCCGGTACCGGCGAGCTCCAAGGCCTGCGCGGCGATGGCACATCGGCTGTTGGCCACGGCAACGAGCACCCATTCTTGATCGCCTACGAGCTGACGTAGCCGGACCGTTCGCTGACACACGCGCGCGCGGCGTATGGCGACGGTGCGCCTCCTGCCGCTGGCTGCGCCTTACGCCGCAATCCCGAGCCCCTCCTGCATGAACACGAAGCTCAGCGCGAGCGTCAGCACCTGATCCGTCACGACCTGGTGTCCGAAATCCGCTCCCGCCTTGCCGACTCCATCGAGTGTCGCGACGATCTTCCGCTGATCGAGGAACGGCACATTCGCCGCCGCTGCGCTGCGAAGCGTGTCCTGCATCAGCGCGTGCAGCGGCTCGTCCGGATTCAGCGTCGCCGGCGGGCTCAGAAATGGATGCTTCTGGCGTTCGTACACGGTGTTCGTCACCACGTCCCGGACGGCTTCGCGCAGGATGTATTTCTCCGTCATGCCCCGAATCTTGAGTGACACGGGCACGCGCTGCAGATACTCGGCCACGTGGTGATCCATGAACGGCACCCGCCCTTCAACCGAGTGCGCCATCTCCATGCGATCGCCGAGATTCGACAGGATGTAGTGCGGCAGCAGGGTTTTGGCCCAGAGATAGAGCGCCGCATGCACGGCGTTCCGGCATTTCAGACGGCGTTCGACATCGAGCGACGAGAGCAGCGTCCCGATGACGTCGGTGCCGCGACGCGGCTCGATGAAGTCATCGCGCATCAGACCATGCATGCGGGCCGCGGTCCCGCTCATGGCGTCGAGCCAGGATGGGACGAATCCAAGCAGCGTGGTGCAGGCGGAGCCGGTGTCCGCGTCGCCCTCGGGCAGGAGGAGTCCGCGCGAGACCTGATTGGTCTCGACGAGCTGCTGCAGCAACCGCGTGGTCTCCTCGGGATCCTGACCGGCCGTGTGGTGCAACAGCATGTCGCGCCGAAAGTGCGGATAACCGGCGAGGATCTCATCCGATCCTTCGCCGGTGAGCACCACCTTGTAGCCGCTCTCACGCACGGCGCGGCTCAGCATGTACTTGGCCACCGTGTGCCCGTTGATGAACGGGATCTCCGACTGGATCACCGCCGCACGGAAGTTCGTCGCGAGATCGGCCTGCTTCATCGGGATCGGCTGATAGATCGCGCCGGCATGACGCGCCATCTCCTGCGCGATCGCACTCTCGTCGTACTGCGGGCCGTCGAACGTGAGAGTATACGCACGCACCGGACCGTCGTGGTGCAGTGCGGCGAGTCCGAGCACCGCGCACGAGTCGATGCCGCCACTCAGGTAGCAGCCCACCGGCACGTCGGCGCGGAGGCGCGTCCTGACCGATTCCGCGAGCACGGCGCGGAATCCCGCGATGTACTCCGCGTCGGTGCGTGGCGTCCGCGGCGCGTCGTCGCGCGGGTAGTCGACGTCCCAGTACTGATGCACGCGGTGCCCTTCACGCGTGGCACGAAGGAAGTGGCCGGGCGAAACGGTGTTCACGCCCTCGAAGAGTGTCCGTTCGCCCGGCAGCACGAACGCGCCCGCGTACACCGCCTCGGCACTCCAGCGCGCCGGCACGCCCATGGCGATGAGCGCCTTCACCTCCGAGGCGAGATAGAGCGCGCCGTCGTGCTCGGCGTAAAAGAGCGGCTTCACGCCAAACCGGTCGCGCCCCGCGATCAGGCGATGATTGCGCTCATCCCAGATGACGAAGGCGTACTCGCCGCGCAGGTGGTGCAGGCATTCCGGGCCGTAGTCTTCGTAGAGGTGCAGCGCGATCTCGCTATCGGACTTCGTGCGGAACCGGTGACCGCGTGCGAGCAGCTCGGTGCGAATGCGCTCGAAGTCGTAGAACTCGCCGTTCACCACGATGTGGATCGTCCGATCCTCGTTCGAGATCGGCTGCGTGCCGGTAGTGAGGTCGATGATCGACAGCCGGGTGTGCCCGAGCGCGGCGCGTCCGTCGCTCGCCATCCAGTGCTGGTGCCCGTCGGGTCCGCGGTGGTGCAGCGCCGTCATGCCGGCGTGCATCACGTGAGGATCGATGCGCGACCGTCGCGAGAGCACCGCCGTGATTCCGCACATGGTTGCCTGCCGCAAGGAAGGATTTCAGGAGACATGCACCCGGCGTGGGCGGGCACAAATATGCGATCGGCACGGGCATCGGCAAGGCCATGCTCACGGTGTTGCGGTTGGCGGGCGACGAAGGATTGGTACATTTTGCGTCGGCGCTGTCGTCTGACTGGCTCGCGAGTGAATTGGGGCGCTGGCCGGGCAGTCTCTTATCGCAGGAGATGTCGCATTGAACGCTCCCGCCGATGTGTGGGCGAGCGGAAATGCCTACGAGCCGTACGTGGGACGCTGGAGCCGTGTGGTCGCCCGGGAGTTCGTCGGGTGGCTCGCACCGGTCCACGGCCAGCGGTGGCTCGATGTCGGTTGCGGCACGGGTGCTCTCACCGAGACGATCCTCGCGGTCGCCTCGCCGGCGCACGTGCTCGCGGTCGACGTCTCCGCCTCGTACGTGGCGTTCGCGCGGAATCGCCTGCGCGACACGCACGCGACCTTCGACGTCGCCGATGCGCGGATGCTGCAGCCGTCGTCGGCGAGCGTCGATCTGGCTGTCTCCGGACTCATGCTCAATTTCGTCCCCGAGCCCAATGCCGCAGTGGCCGAAATGGCCCGCGTCATACGCCCGGGTGGCAGCGTGGCCCTGTACGTCTGGGACTACGCGGGCGAGATGCAGCTCATGCGACATTTCTGGAACGCCGCGGTCGCGCTCGATGCGCGCGCGGCGGAGTTCGATGAAGGCCGCCGCTTTCCGATCTGCCAGCCGGCTGCGCTGGAAGCGCTCTTTCGCGGCGCCGGGCTGCAGCAGGTGGAGAGTCGGCACATCGATGCACCAACGCGATTTCGCGACTTTAACGACTTCTGGTCGCCCTTTCTGGGCGGGCAAGGGCCTGCGCCCGCATACGCGACGGCTCTCAGCGCGGCCCAACGCGCGGCGCTCCGTGAAGAGATTCGCTCTCGCCTCCCCACGGCGGCCGACGGTTCGATCGCGCTGGTCGCGCGTGCCTGGGCCGTGCGCGGCGTTCGCGGGTGAGCGAGGCCCCGCCGCTCACTCCGAGCTCTCCGGACTCACTGCCGCGGCAGCTGTCTGCTCGGCGGCCGGGAGCGCGGCGCGCTCCCGTTCCACTACCGCGATGTAGACCACCGTGTCCCACGCGTTGCGGATGCCGAGGAAGAGCAGCAGCAATGCCACGGTGCCCACAATGAACAGGGCCGCCGAAGCGTGCCCGGGTAGAATGCCAGCGCCCACGATCAGCGCGATGTACGCCGCCAGCGGCACGCCCGCATACCAGATCCAGTCCTCCAGCACGGGCTTGTAGTTCCCCTGACGCCGCGAACGTTCGACGGCGCGCACCATATACACCGCACCGGCCACTCCGCAGGCGCCAATGGCGAGTGCGGGGCCGGTCAGTGTCGCCCACGGCGCCGTGAGAATTCCGGCCAACAGCAGGACGGAGCAGAAATGCAGAATGGTCGGCGTTCCGAAGGCCGACACGCTCAGCGAGCTGCCCATTCCGGCCTCTGCCACCAACGCAATCACCACGAACTGCAGGCCGGTGAGCGCTGCCGCGGACGGACCGGTAATGAGATAGAAATTCTCCCACGCGGAGAGATGGGAGGAGAGTGCTGCGTCCATGAGGATGCTCTATCTTTGTGCGTGATGGTGAAGCCGAGGCCGCCCTGGGACGCAACATGCGGCGACTGCCGCGAGGGAGCAAGATCACGATGCACGTGAAAGTCACATGACGGATGTGCCCAGCGCCGCTAATGAGTCACACCGCTGTCTGCGCGCCACTGCTCCGGCCGGGTGGTAGCCGGTGGACACCGATGTCATCATCGTCGGCGCGGGCGCGGCCGGCCTCGCGGCTGCGAACGTACTGACGGAGGGCGGCGCGGAATGCCTCGTTCTCGAAGCCCGGAATCGTACCGGCGGCCGTATCCACACCGCGTGGACGCCCGATTGTCCAACGCCGATCGAGCTCGGCGCGGAATTCATCCACGGGTGCGCGTTGCCGATCCGGCGCATAGCGGACCGTCACGGATTGCGAGCGCTCGACATCGCCGGCGATCGATTTGAGCATTCCGGCACGCGCCTCACCGTGACTCGCGACAATGCGGTGCGCCTGGGTCGCGTCATGCGGCGTCTGGATCCGTATCGCGATCCCGACCGCTCCCTGGCCGATGCCCTGCGCGCCCTGCGTGGCGTGGTGCATCCGCAGGATCGAGCACTGGCCCGGCAGTTCGTCGAGGGTTTCGATGCCGCCGATCCGAAGGTGGTCAGCGAGCGATGGCTGGCCAACACGCAGCCATCCGTGCGCGATGTGCGCGGATCGCGCATCGGACGATTGGTAGATGGCTACGGCAGTCTGATCGACGCGCTCGCACGACCTCTTGGCGAGCGCATTCGCCTGAACAGCGTGGTGGCGGTGGTTCGATGGCGACGCGGTCAGGTGGAGGTCGAATACCGGGCCGGGCGAAACGCGCGACGCGCGCTGCTCACGGCACGGGCGATCCTCATCACGGTGCCGCTCGGCGTGCTGCAGGCGCCGCCGGAAGCCACCGGCGCAATCCGCTTCGATCCAGCGGTGCCTGCGCTCGAACGCGCGAGTGCGTCAGGCGTGATGGGGCCGGTGGCAAGGGTCGTGCTGCGGTTTGCCGATCCGTTCTGGCTCGAGGCGAGCTTCGTCCGGCAACGCTGCGCGCGCACGCTCGACCGGATGACGTTCATGCAGTCGCGCCGCGCGCTGCCGTTTCGCGTCTGGTGGTCCACGTATCCGGTGCGCGCGCCAGTGCTCGTCGCGTGGGCCGGCGGACCGCGCGCGGCTACGCTGGCCAGGCTGACCGCCGACGACCTCGAAGCGGCTGCCGTGCAGTCGCTCGCCAGAGTGCTTTCCACCACGGAGGCGCGCATCCGCAATGCTTTCGTGGCGTCGCACTACTACGACTGGTCCAGTGATCCCTTCTCGCGCGGTGCGTACTCGTACGCGAAGGTGGAGGGCTATCGCATGTCAGCCCGACTCGCCCGGCCGATTCAGGATACCATCTGGTACGCCGG
>JBOHTE010000193.1:0-2906 GCA_050733555.1 Gemmatimonadaceae bacterium
CCCACCGTGCTGGTTCTCTTCGCGGGCATGAAGCAGGTGGACAAGGGGCACCTGAACGTCCAGTTCGCCGGGCGCTTCGAAGGCGGCGACGAGGCGGGGACGCCGGTGCCGGCGACGACCATTCGCTTTGGCTGTCGCGACGGCCAGTGGCAGCTCGATACCGCCAAGGCTCCGGCTGCACCATGAGCACCGCGCTGGACCCTACGGAGTCCGGCGCGCAGGCACCTGCGGCGTCCGTCGCGGTAATTCCGTTCGCGACGACCGTTGCGCACACGTCCGTCGCAAAGCGTGAGCGGCTGCTCTCGCTCGACGTCTTTCGCGGCCTCACCATTGCCGGGATGCTGCTCGTCAACAACCCCGGCACCTGGAGCGCGATCTATCTGCCGCTGGAGCACGCCGACTGGAACGGGTGGACGCCGACCGATCTGATCTTCCCGAACTTCCTCTTCATCGTCGGCATCACGACATACCTGTCGCTCACCTCGCGCCGCAATCGAGGCGCGGACGACCGCGCGATCGTCATGCAGATCGTGAAGCGTGGCGGGATGATCGTTCTCGCCGGGCTGCTGCTGTCGGGGCTCCCGTATCACGAGTTCATTCTCAGGCTCCCGTTCGGAGCCCGGTTCGATTCCATCGCGCCGCACCTGGGACTCGGGCACTGGCGCTTCACGGGCGTACTGCAGCGCATCGGCGTGGCGTACATCTGCGGGGCCCTGCTCACCATGCGCACGTCGCTCAAGCAGCAGGTGATCATCATCGCCGCCCTGCTCTACGGCTACTGGTTCGCGATGACGCTCGTCCCCGTACCTGGACAGGGTGAGATCGGCGCGCTGCTGCTGCACACGAAGAGCGCCACGCTCGGTGCATGGCTCGACCGCACGGTCTTCGGCACGAATCATCTGTGGGTCGGCTCACACACGTGGGACCCCGAGGGGATTCTCTCGACCATTCCCGCGATTGCCACGTGCATGCTCGGCGTCCTCGCCGGCCGGTGGATCGCCGAGCGGCGCCCGCTGCTGGAGCGTGTGAGCGCGCTGTTTGTCGCGGGGGCGATCGCGATGATGGTCGGCCTCATGTGGAACTGGTCGTTTCCCATCAACAAGAACCTCTGGACGAGCTCGTTCGTGATTTTCACCGTCGGCATGGCGTGCGTAACGCTGGCCACGTGCATGTGGCTCGTGGACGCGCAGGGCGTGCGATGGTGGATCAAGCCCTTCGTCATTTTCGGTGTGAACCCGCTGGCGGCGTTCATTGGCGAGGGCGTACTGTCGCGGCTCATCTACACGCTCGTGAAGGTGCCGTCGGCTGACGGAATGACCTCCCTGCTGCATGCGGTGTACGAACACTGGTATGCGTCCTGGCTTCCCCCCCGTGACGCGTCACTGCTCTTCGCAATATGTTACGTGCTCCTCTTCCTCTGGCTGCTCTCGCTCCTGTACAAGCGGAACATTCTGATCAAGGTGTGAGGGGAATGGGGGAATGGGTTAAATGGGGTCAGACACTACTGTCCCAACGTTAATCGAAGAGAATCAATTGGTTAGCGGAAGTGGCGGTGATCCGCTTCGGCTCTGCGAGGGTAAGCAGTTGCGGGAGCGGCGTTTGCTCGAACATGGTCAGACTCAAGATCTGTAGCATTTCATAGAGGCTGGCCGAGAGGGCGAGGCGCTTCTTGACGATCGCCACGAGCACGTACGTGGAGATGGCAATCCAGATTTGCGTTTTGACGGCGTTCTCCGACGTGCCGAAGAAGGTCTTGATGCGGAGGTGCTGTTTGATCCACTTGAAGAACAACTCGATCTGCCAGCGCTGGCGGTAGAGCTGCGTGATCGTGAGCGCCGGCAGGGCGAAGTGATTCGTCAAGAAGATCAAGGTCTTGCCGGACTCGGGATCTTTGAATCGGATGCGGCGCAACGGAGTCGCGAAGTCCTGACGGGCGTAGAAGCCGGTGAGCAGCACCGTTTGATCGCAGATCAGTCCGGTGCGCTTGTCGACCGGATGCGAATAGCGCCGCTGGACTTGCAGGTTGGACTTGGCGCGCGTGACGAAGAAGCTGCCGACGGCAGCCAAGCGACCGAGGCGCTCGAAATCGAGATAGCCCCGGTCCAGCAAGTAGAAGGCGCCGGGTTCTGGCACCAACCGATCCAGGACGTTGACCTCGTGCAGCTTGCCATCGCTGATGTAGAGGAACGAGGGAATGTTGCCCCGGAGATCGAGGAGCGTGTGCAGTTTGATCGCGGCCTTGCTCGTGCGAAACGGAGCCCAGGGGAAGACCGACAAGCAGAGATCGATGGTGGTGGCGTCGAGCGCATAGACCGTGTTGGTCAGCTCGACGCCAAAGGGCTCATCCACATAGAGCCGGCGTGCAGTGCGGATCAGACTCTGCGCCAACTCGCAGTAGATCCGCCAATCGCGGGTGGCGTTCGCATTGGCGAGGGTGTTGCGCGCGATCCGGGCGCGAAACCCCATGTGGTAGAGCTTGGAGGATTGCGCTCGGAGGCAGGATTCGATATCGCGCAAGCTCTCGCGATACGTGAGCTGGGCGAAGGCCATCGCGAGATACTGGTCGAGGCAGGAAAACCGCTGGACCTTGTGACGGCCACCGTAGCGCTCGACGCATCGGTGGAACGTGGAGAGGGGCAGATGCTCCATGACTTGCGCGAAAACCAGCTTGCCTGCGTGCATAGCGCGACCTCGCAAGAGAGTCCATTGGCGAGTCGCAGTTTCGCACGCCGCGCGTCAAATCGTCACCAGGCGCTGGCACGAGTAACTTCCATGGTTCAATGAGCTTATCGACCCATCGTTCGTCAACGTTGGGACACTACTGATGCAGTACGATTGAATCGGCTCGAGAATGGGTCCGAGACCGGCGGCGTGCATGCCAGTCAGCTTACCCACCAACTCATAGG
>JBOHTE010000194.1:0-3624 GCA_050733555.1 Gemmatimonadaceae bacterium
GATAGCGCCCGGACAATCGATGCAGTCGACACCGCGCTCTCCGCACTCGGCACCGTAGTTCGGCTCGAGGCGACTGAAGAATTTCCGGAGCGGCTGCGCGCTGCCCGACCCGATATCGTGTTCAACATGGCCGAGGGGCTGCGCGGCGTGAATCGCGAAGCGCACATTCCGGCCATCTGCGAGTTTGTCGGCATCCCGTACTCGGGGTCCGATCCGTTCACGCTGTCGCTTTGTCTGGACAAGGCGCGGACGAAGGAAGTGCTGGCGTTTCACGGAGTGAGAACTGCGAAGCATGCCGTAGTCCGCGAATCGGGCAGCGGAAGTCGGGAATGGGCAATCGGGAATGGGGAATCGTGGAAATGGGGAATGGGGAAGTCGCGTACGAGTGACCGATGGATGTCCTCCTCGCAGTTTCGCTTCCCGCTTCCCGCTTCCTGCTTCCCTGTCTTCATCAAGCCGGTGCACGAAGGTTCCTCCAAGGGCATCACCGAACGGAACCTGTGCCGGGACGCTGACGAACTGGACGAGCAGATCGTCCACCTCCTCGAGCGCTACAACCAGCCCGTGCTCGTCGAGGAATATCTGCCTGGCGCCGAGTTCACCTGCGCGGTGCTCGGCAATGGAAGCGCGGCGCGGGTATTGCCGATAGTCGGGATGAACTTCGACGCACTCCCGGCCGGTGCGCTGCCGGTGTATGGCTTCGAGGCGAAGTGGTTGTGGGATCGCCGCGAGAAGCCGCTGGAGATTTTTGAGTGCCCCGCGCGGATCGACGAGGCGCTGCGACGCAGGATCGAGGAGATCGTGCTCGCCGCCTACCGCGTGCTCGGCTGTCGCGACTGGTCGCGCGTGGATGTGCGACTGAATGCGGCGGGCGTGCCCAACGTGGTGGAGGTCAACCCCCTCCCGGGAATTCTTCCCGATCCTGCGGACAACTCGTGCTTGCCGAAGGCTGCGCGCGCCGCCGGGATGAGCTACGACCAGCTCATTCAGGCGTGCGTGCGGCACGCCGCGGAACGACAGGGAGTGTCCCTGTCGCGCAAGGCCACGCGCCGCTCCCGGCGCGCGGCGGCGTTGGGCTGAAGTCGCGATACGCGATGCTGACCCGGATTGCGGCCATCCGTCCTCGGGACGGGGCGCGCCGGACGCTTCGCTGCATCGCGGGCCATGCCCTCACCACGAGTGGGAGGGGTTGCATGAAAATCGCCATTCTCTTTGACGGCGCGTCCGCCCTGGGCAAGAGTGCCGATGTCCTCATTCTCGAGACGCTCGAGGCCATCGAGAGCATCCTCCAGACCGAGGGCAATTCCATCACGCGCGTCCCCGCCTACGCGGATGGACGCTGGGTGGATCGTCTGCGCCGCGGCAAGTTCGATCTCGTCTTCAACATGTGCGAGGGCATTGACGGCGACGCGACGCTCGAGCCGGCCGTCATCTCCGCGCTCGAGGCATCGGGCATTGCATTCACCGGCAACTCGTCGTGGACCGCCGCGCTCTGCCTGCGCAAGCACATCGTGAACGCGGTGCTGCAGAATGCAGGGCTGCCCATTCCGCCCTACGCCGTGGTGCGGCGCGGCGAGCGGGTGCCGGCCGTGGGATTCCCGGCCATCTGCAAACCGGCCGCGGAGGATGCGAGCATCGGCGTGGAGCAACGCTCGGTGGTGCGCTCGGTGCGTGCGCTCTCGGCCCGGGTGCACGCCATGCACGCGCGCTGGGACGAGATTCTGGTGCAGCGGTTCATAGACGGACGCGAGGTGAACGTCGGCATCGTGGGCGACCAGGTGCTGCCGGTCGCCGAGATCCTGTTCGACGGCATGCCCAAGCGCATGTGGCGCATCGTGTCGTACCGGTCCAAATGGGAGACCGGGAGCGACGAGGACGCGGGTGCACAGCCGGTGTGTCCCGCCGACCTCACGCCGGAGCTCACGAGCGAGATCAGGGAGATCGCGCTGGCGGCATGGACGCTGGTGGGCGGACGCAGCTACGGGCGCGTGGACATGCGCATCGATGGCGAGGGTCGTCCCTGGATCCTCGAAGTGAACGCCAACCCCGACATCGCGCCCGACGCGGGGCTCGCGCGCATGGCGGGGGTGGCTGGCGTGGACTACGGCGCGCTGATCCGCGCCGTGTGCGAGGACGCACGTGCGCACCGCGAGCTTCCGACGGATGACCGTTGGGCACTCGCCGCGAGGTTGTCGGGTATGGCTCCGCAGCTCGCGGAAGACGCACTCGACCTGTTCGCCGCGGGAGATCGCTGACTGATGCACGGCCCGGTCGGCGGTCCCATGGCGCCTCTTTCCCTTCCTCTTTCCCGTTTTCCGTTTCTCCCACTCGCCCTCAGGGGCGGGGAGCTGAATCACAATGAGTGAGTGGCAGCGAATTCTCAAAGAGGAGAGCATCGCCACCCTGGACAAGCTGGCCGAGCGGTTCGGCCGCGATGTCATAGACGTGGATGCGCTTGCCCCGGCGTTTGACAACTTCCAGATGCGCATCACGCCGGCAGCTCTGGCGCAGATCAAGGAAGTGGGCGACCCCATGTGGAACCAGTACGTCCCCACCGTGCAGGAGCTGGAGATCCATGACGGGATTATCGACTCGCTGGACGAGGACGCCGACTCGCCGGTGCCGAACATCACCCATCGGTATCCGGACCGCGTGCTGTTTCTGGTGAGCCCGGTGTGTGCGTCGTACTGTCGCTTCTGCACGCGGCGCCGCAAGGTGGGCGATCCGGAGAAGATTCCGCTCAACCAGTACGACTCGGCGTTCGCGTACATCCGGAGCCACCCGGAGATTCGCGACGTGATCATGAGCGGCGGCGACCCGATGATGCTCTCGGACCGCCGGCTGGAGTACCTGCTGGAGAATCTGCGGGCGATTCCGCACGTGGAAATCATCCGGCTGGGCAGCCGGATCACGTCGCATCTGCCGGAGCGCATCACGCCGGAATTCTGCGAGATGGTGAAGAAGTACCACCCGGTGTACATGAACACGCACTTCAACCATCCGAGCGAGCTGGGCCCCGCCACAGTGAAGGCGCTCGGCATGCTGGCCGACGCGGGCGTGCCGCTGGGCTGTCAGACCGTGCTGCTGCGCGGCGTGAATGACGACCCCGCGGTAATGATGGAGCTGATGCAGAAGCTGCTCTACGCGCGGGTGCGGCCGTACTACATCTACATGGCTGACCAGGTGGCGGGGGGCGAGCACTTCCGGACGACGGTGCAGAAGGGGCTGGAGATCATCAAGGCGCTACGCGGGTTCACGTCGGGGCTCGCGGTGCCGCACTTCGTGATCGACTCGCCCGGCGGCGGGGGGAAGGTGCCGTTGCTTCCGGAGTACGTGGAGGAGATCAACGACGACGAGGTCGTGTTCCGGAATTACGAGGGGAAGCGGTTCGTGTACAAGCAGCCCAAGATCCCGGCGGAGATTGGGTGCGACGCGGACGACTCGCCGGATATCGTACCGATCGAGGTCGGCAAGCGGACGAAGCGGGCACGGGGGAAGAAGGCGGCGAGGGGATAGGAGGTAGGATCAAAGGCGTCAGAGTCCATTGATGCATTTGTGATCAAGGGTCAGAGTCAATTGAATTTCAATAGACTCTGACCCCTTCGCTTTCAATCGAGTCTGACC
>JBOHTE010000195.1:0-3362 GCA_050733555.1 Gemmatimonadaceae bacterium
ACTCCACGCCGCCCACGAGATTCGCCACGTGGCCGATCTCGCGCCGCCACTGGCTTATAAGACTCCCATACATCTCGTCGAGGTCATCGTTGTCCTGGCCGGGATGCACCGTCGCCGGAATCAGCATCGGGACGATGCGCTTGATGTTCCGGAGTCCCGCTTCGGTGGATTTCACCGGGTCCGCGTCACCTACCGCTTCCGTCTCGCTCCCGGGATCCGCGCCCTTGTCGTTCGCGGTCGAGAAGCGGTACCACGGAATGCTGTCCTGCATGCGCGCCCACCGGTCCAGCGTGGGCAGCTCCTCTTCCGGCGTCTTCGCGTCGGGGATCGGCGTATATCCCCACATCGTCGCGAAGCGATCGTACGGGCCCACGCGCGGAATGAGATCCTCGAGCGCGATGCTGTCCTCGGGCTGCGCCACGTAGTTGAAGCGCGCGTAATCCATGATGGATGGCGAGTGACCCATCTTGTGCACCCACGTCCGGCTCCGCACGCTGTCCGCCGGATACTCGGCGCTCGCCTTCATGTTGTGCTGAAAGCCGAGCGTGTGGCCGACCTCGTGCGCGACGACGAACTGCAGCAGGCGGCCCATGACGGAATCGGGCAGCGGCAGCTTCCAGGCGCGCGGATCGAGCGGCGCGACCTGCGTGAAATACCAGTCGCGCTGGAGATTCAGGATGTTGTGGAACATGCGCACCGATCCGTTGAGGACCTCACCCGTGCGCGGATCGCTGATGTGCGGGCCCACCGAATTCTCCACGGTGGACGGCAGCCAGCGCACCACGGTGTGGCGCACATCTTCCATGGACCAGTCCGCGCTGTCGGCCGGGACGTCCTTCGCGATGATCGCGTTCTTGAAGCCCGCCATCTCGAAGGCGGAGTTCCATTCCTCGATGCCGGCCTTGATGTAGGGAATCCACTTGGCGGGCGTGCCGGGATCCACGTAATAGACGATGGGCTTCACCGGCTCGGAGAGCGCGGCCGTGGGGTCCTTCTTTTCGAGCCGCCAGCGGGCGATGTACTTGCGCTCGACCGAGCGTTGCTGTGTCGTGCCGAAGTCGATCTGCCGGGTGGAGAAGTAACCGACGCGGTCGTCGTAGTAGCGCGGTGTCATCGGCTTGTCGGGGAGGAGCACCATGCTCCAGTGCGCGAGCACGCTCACCGCGGGCACGGGGCCGCGCGGTCCCTCGCCTCCACCGGGTCCTCCTGGTCCGCCGGCTCCCGGCGCGGGGCGCGGCGTGGCTGTCTGCGTCGCCTCGACTTCGACATTTTCGGGGAAGCTCGCCACGCGCTCCACGTACGAGCGCTTGGCGTCGATCATGCCGTTCGACGACTGGAATTCCGGGACGGACGTCGTGTACAGCGGCGTGACGTCGATCACGGCTGCGCTGTCGGGACCGTACGCCTCCACGGGAAAGATCGCCACGACCGAGGGATTGTTCGACGCCTGCACCGATTTATATACAGAAAGCGACGAATCCGCCGTGATGGCGAAGTTCGTGCGCCGCAGGATCACGCGGTTCCCCGACCGCTCCCAGCGCAGCGTGCGCTCGATGAACTCGTCGCCGCCGTAGCCGTCGAAGTCGCCCGGTTCGGGCGCCGACCGCGCGAACCGCCCCGCGAGCAGCATGTCGCGGTTGAGCGCCGTGGCGGGAATTTCGAAATAGAGCTTCTCGTCGATCTGATGGGTCTTGAACAGCCCGTTTTTCGTGACGGCGCGCGACGTGATCACGCGGTTGTACGGGCGCGGAGCGCGCGGCGTGGCAGGCTTGCCGCTGTCGTCGGCCGCCGGATTGACCGCCCGCTGCATGGTGCGCGCGGGTATGGGTGCTGGTGCGGGAGCGGGCTGCTGATGCGTGCACGCAGTCAGCACCGTCGCGGCCGCGAGGCAAGACACGAGGACGTTCATGATGTGGAGCAGGGAGGAAGAGAGGGGAAGTGCGGCGGGACGAACCACCTGATGCTACGCGGCGCCGGCCACATTCGCTGCGTCAGTGCGGATCTTTGCTGCGTCAGTGCGGATCGCGGGAATTCTCTGCGGCCTGGCCGTATTCACCAATGTGAATGCATCGCTGACCGCGGCGCAAGCATTGGGCTCGTGCCGGGTCGGCGGTGCTCAGCTTCAGGGAACAATGACGAACAGGATGTTTCAGTCCTGCTCGCGAGCAGCCTTCTGCGTCGCGTTCCTCGCGATGGCGCACGCGGCGCACGCGCAGCGCACCGTGCCCGATGCGTCGGTGGTGAGCGGGACGCTCAGCTTTGACGGCCACTCCACCGTGGGCGACTTCGTGGGCAGGACCACGGCGGTCACCGGCAAATCCAGCGGCGGCGCGCTCACCATGGTGCACGGCTGGGTGGAAGCGCCGGTGGACTCGCTCAGGACGGACAACGATCACCGCGACCGGGACATGCGCTCCTCCATGGAGTCCGACAAGTATCCGGTCATTCGGTTCAATCTCGCGCAGGTGAGCGACGTGTCGCCGGCAGCGGGCGACAGCCTGCAGGCCACGCTGCACGGCACGCTGGTCATTCACGGCGTGACGAAAGAGGTGGCGGTTCCCGCCACGCTCGTGTTCCGGGGTGACAGCGTGCACGTCGCCAGCACGTTTCCGCTGAATCTGAACGACTACCAGGTGAAGCACCTCTCGAGGATGCTCGGCGTGCTGAAAATGCATCCGGACATTCAGGTGCACGTGATCCTGGCATTCGATCGCGCGACGCCACGCGTCAGCGCGGAAGCCCCGTAGGGCGGGGCCGAAGAGGGTCAGACCCCGGGGGCGGATCCCGGGGTCGACGGGGTCGGACATGCGCGGACCCCAATGGACTCCGGGACTCCCCGGATTCTGCAACGAAAATTTCAATGTGAGGAGAGGAAGGACATGTTGATCAGACTTGGAGTGGTGGCGCTGGCCGCGTTGGCCGTGGGTTGCGGTGGATCGGGGAGCGGATACGGCACAGGGCCAACGCCACCACCGCCGCCGGCCAATACCATTGACGCCACGCCGGCCGAGGCGTTCACACCGGGTTCCATCACGGTGACCGCCGGCACCACCGTGAGCTTCGTCTTCGGCTCGCTGGGACACAACGTCTACTTCGATGCCGTAACTGGCGCGCCGGCCGATATTGCCGGCACGAACGCGAGCACCACGATCACCCGCGTATTCAACACTCCGGGGACGTTCACGTACAACTGTCACATCCACCCCGGCATGCACGGGACAGTCGTGGTGAACTGACGGTTGCTGGTTTAGAGGTGGTAGCTGGTTGCTGGTAGCTGGATACGGCGGGAGTGGGGCCAGTCCTTCAGGCACCGGCACGGGGGCGCGCCGCGGACCATCGGTACTGCGGGTCCGCTCTGCTCC
>JBOHTE010000196.1:0-2008 GCA_050733555.1 Gemmatimonadaceae bacterium
GCCCTGCTCCTGCCGGCCTCGGTGCGCCACAGCCAGATAGCGGCTCCGTACAAGAAGAAAAGGGGCGGTGGGGTGGGGGGTGGACTGCCTTCCCGATTCCCGATTCCCGATTCCCCATTCCCCGTAGTAGTGACTGCCTTCCCGATTCCCCCTAACCACGCCCGTCGCGCCGTTTTGCTTCCCCCCGCACTCGTCTGATCCTGCTCCGCCTCCAGCCCGATTTACCTTCTCCGCCAATTGGTCGTCTTCTTCCCGAACCGGAACCAGGCGGTTCAGGCGCTCGCATCGTGGGCAGCGCCAGGTCGAAGGTTCCGGACGGGTGGGTAGGTGGGGACGGCCAGACGAGGCGGTTGCAATTCACCACGCAGATTGCAAAACGCTATGGAAATAAAATCGTCCCCGGCCAGAAGCTCACAAGCAACACGTTGCGGAACAAGGCGTTACGAAGAACCAGTTGTTTGGCACCGAGCGTGCCTTGGTACAGGCCAGACCCACGCTGGCAACCAACTCTCGAGCGATAGGGCTCGCGACAAACCGATCCAGGAGGATCAACACAGATGCGTCTCACCGCTAAGAAGGGCTTCACTCTGATCGAGCTGCTGATTGTCGTGGTTATCATCGGCATTCTGGCGGCGATCGCGATCCCGAAGTTTGCCACCACGAAGGAGAAGGCGTACGTCGCGTCGATGAAGACCGACCTGCGCAACCTCGCGACGGCTGAAGAGGCGTACTTCTCTTCGTACAACACGTACTTCTCCGGTACGGCGTCGAACATCGCCGGGGCCGTGACACCGCTCAACAACTACGTCCCGTCCACCGGTAACACGATCACGATCACCGGTCTGGATAGCACGTGGCAGGCTGGTGCGGGCAACTCGTTCACGTCCAAGCTGTGCGGCGCGAAGGTTGGTGGTGCGTTCCCGGCCACGGTGAACAGCGTGTCGGTGATTACGGACGGCTCGCCGGTTTGCCAGCCGTAACACTCTGATCGGGTGAACAACAACGAGGGCGGTGGCTCACTGCGAGCTGCCGCCCTCGTTGCATCTGCACCGCACGGCGCCATCACGCTGTGCCTTACTCCTCGTTGTGCCACCCTTCCAGGACGTTCGTCACCCGCTCCGCCGTGCGATCGCTCGGCGCGTGCAGGATGGCGATCAGATTCCCCGACTCGATATAGCGCGCATTGTAAATGGACGGGAGCCCCGCCCGGTTGGTGTCCAGCTTCGCGCTCTCCCGCTCGCGCAGTGCGGCGTCAGGATAGAGATACAGTTCGAGCGTGCCGCCGCTCACGTGCAACACGTGAGCGCTCACCGTGAGCGGCTCGTGGCGCGCCGTCTGCGCCGAGTCCATGACCACGAGTCCCGCATCGGTGAGCCGCCGCACGACCTCCGGCACGCTCCACCCCGTGCTCGCCGGCTGTATCGCGCCGCCGCCCGGCGCCCCGCCTCCGGTTGCACTGGTTGCGCCCGGAGCGCCTGTCGCGCCCGGATGCGTCGCCCCATGCATTGCCGGCGCCGCGCTGTTTCCCTTTCCTCCCCCGCACCCCGCCACGACCGCCACGACCGCCATCACCGCCGGCCCCATCGCTGCGCACGAGCGCATCTCAAAGCCGGGCTTCGGGCTCGTTCATTCGCTCCCGCGACATTATTCGCGCCCGATTGGCCACCGCTGACGCGCTCTGCAGCGTGCTCTTCACGTCCTCGCCTTCCGCTGCGGGCAGATAGAGGAAGCTGATGTCCGGCCCGTGTCCGACCAGGCGCGCCTCCTCGGGCCGGCTATTCAGACTCACGGCGATAATGGGAAGCGCGGCGAGTTTTCCATCCTGCCCCCATTCGCGCAGCAGATCCGGCTGGAGCAGATCGTAATCGCAAATGACGACGTCGGGCGACCCCGCGCGCACCTCGGCGATTCCATCGTGCAACCCGACCGCCGGCACGCACTCGATGCCGGCCGCTTCAAAGAACGAGCAGAAATGCTCGCTGAGAATCTTGTGTCTGCCGATGCAGAT
>JBOHTE010000197.1:0-1277 GCA_050733555.1 Gemmatimonadaceae bacterium
GTGACCTTTCGGCATGCGCCGGCCCTCCTGCTCGGGATCAGTTGAGAATATTACCTTCCACCGGCCAGAGCGAGACCGATCGCGCTGCGGAAGTCGCGGAACGACCGGCCTCGCCCTGCTCTGCCATCTCTCGACAAATCGCCCGAATGGTGCGTCAATTAGGCATGCGACTGACTCCCTCTCGAGCGCTTGGCGCGCTCCTCATCGTGGCGGCGATTGCCGCGTGCAGCAAGTCTGGCGGATCCGGTGACGATTATGTCGTCATCCCCTGCAATGCTCCCGACGCGGGAGAAATTGCGGCCGCGGTTCCGACGTTCATCTCCGGCATCACGCCGCTGCCGCGGCGCTTCCTCGTGCCGACCGCGGGCGACTCGATGCTCCCAGCAACCGCACAGGCCGCGCTGCAGGCCAAGGGTCCCATGTATTTCTTCCCCAGCGACACGGCACAGCAGACCAGGATCCTGGCCAAGCTCCAGCAGAACGGGAAGTTTCCCACCGTGCTGGTTCTCTTCGCGGGCATGAAGCAGGTGGACAAGGGACACCTGAACGTCCAGTTCGCCGGGCGCTTCGAAGGCGGGGATGAGGCGGGGACGCAGATACCGGCGACGACCATCCGCTTTGCCTGTCGCAATGGCCAGTGGCAGGTCGACACCACGAAGGCCGCGAAGGCACCGTGAGCACTACGCCGGGCTCCGCGGAGCCCGGCGCGCAGGCACCAGCGTCACCTCGGGCGCGATCCATCCGCCGAGCCGCAATCGAGGCGCAGACGACCGCGCGCCCGTGCGGCTCGCAATTCCGAATGTGGCCCGTTTCCCACCGTGCCCCGTTCCCTCTTGCCCATTCACCGATCCCCGGTTTCCATTCCCTGTTCCCCGTTCGCCATTCCCCCGCGTGACCATATGGTGGTCCCGCTCGTACTGCAGATGACCTCCTCGCTCCAGGCGTTTTCCGAATGACCGACCAGCACGTCACGCGGCGCGGCCCACTGGCGGCGTTCGCTGCGCTCCTTGTTGTTGCCTGCTCGCTTCCCTCTGTCGCGCTGGCTCAGGGAGACACTGCACCGGATCCACCCTCCGCCGTTACCGCACCGGCCGTGAAGCCCGCGGCGAAGTCGGCAACGCGCAAGAAGGTCACGACGCGGCGGCACCGGACGAGGCACGCAAGCAGGAAGGCGCGCGCCCCGCTGCATTATACGACGCCATTCAGCACCGTGGCGCTGGCAAGCGACATGGGAACGTTCCTCACCGCGCGCGTACGCAGCGGAGAATGGGGAGTAA
>JBOHTE010000198.1:0-3380 GCA_050733555.1 Gemmatimonadaceae bacterium
GTCCACACCTGGGTCTTGACGGCATTCTCCGAGGTGCCGTAGAAGGCCTGGATCCGCAAATGCTGCTTGATCCATTTGAAGAAGAGTTCCACTTGCCAGCGCAGTTTGTACAGCGTGGCAATGGTGAGCGCGGGCGCGGACACGTGGTTGGTGAGAAATGTGAAGCTGCGCGGCGCGGTCTCGTCCACAAACCGGACGCGGCGCAAGTGGCCGGGATAGGCAAACTGGGTCCGCGGCCCCGTCAAGCGAATCGTTTGATCACTGCGCAGGCCCGTCGTGCGATCGATCGGATGCGAGTAGAGGCGCGCGTGCTGCAGACGTTCGCGGCTGCGCAGCACGAAGAAGCCGCCGGCCTGCGCGAGCGCGTAGAGCCGCCGGAAGCCCAGGTATCCGCGATCCATGACATAGATGGCACCGGGTTCGACGGCGAGCTGGTCGAGCACCGTCAACTCGGCGATCCGGCCCGCGGTGATCTCGATGACCGAGGGAATGTTGCCCCGCAGATCGAGCAGGGTGTGGAGTTTGATCGCGCCCGTGGCGCGACGGAAGTGCGCCCAGGGGAAGAGCGACAAACACAGATCGATCGTCGTGGCGTCGAGCGCGTAGACGGTCTGCGTGAGCTCGAGCCCCAAGTCGTCGTCCGCATAGAGCGCGCGCGCGATCGCGATCAGTTCGTGCGCGAAGTCGGCGTAGATGCGCCAATCGCGCCGCTCGTTCGCCTCGGCCAGCGTGGTGCGCGCGATCGCGCTCCGAAATCCCGCGTGATACAGCTTGGGCTGCATCGCGCGGAGCGCGGTCTCGATGTCGCGCAAGCTCTCGCGATGCGTGAGCTGGGCGAAGGCCAGCGTGAGGAATTGATCGAGACAGGAAAACGACCGGACCTTGTAGTCTCCCCGATAGCGGGCGACGCACGCGCGGAAGGTGCGCAGCGGCAGGAAGTCCATCAACTGTGCGAAGACCATTCGACCCGCGTGCATGGCACCACCCCCAGACGGTGAGATGGCTCAATGCTACGGGGCGAATTGAAATCGATGCAGGACGCCGGCGCCGGTAAGGCGTTCGCTCAACCCGGGTTAGCGGGCACCTCCTGCGCGACAACCGGACAGTACTGATTCCCGTTTGCCGATTCCCGAGGGCGGGCCACTAGCAATACTGTTCAGGTTACGCAGAATTGCGGCGGCTCCAGGTGCGACGGCGGCCATGCCGCTTCAACACAGGCACGCGGTCGTGGGGTCGGCGCATGGGGCGGCGGAGTGACTGCAAGGGGAAATTACTCATCTTGCGCTTGACGCCGCGCGGCACGGCGCGCCCGCGACTGGAGCTGACGTGCTCCTCGCGCAGTGCGCGGAGGATCATCGCGCGCACGCGGGAGCTTCCCCAGCGCCGCTTCCTGCATGAGCGCGCGGAGCGCCAAGTGCGCGATTAGAATGCCCGCCGGCAAGTCGGCGGCCGTCCGAGCCATCGTGCCCCTGGTGGCGTCGGACCAGTAAAACCCCTTCTGCTCCAACTGATCAGTATTGCAGCGAACAGCTAATGGCTAATGACTAGCCTTGTCATCGCCCGGCGCGATTCTGCGCGTCATGGGATGGAGGACTCGGCAGTCGCGGGGCGAGGGCAGGGCGCCGCTCGACCACGCACTGGCGGCTCCTCACGGGATCCTTCACCACCCCATCTCGCCTGGAGGCCACAATGCCCCGGAATCTCCCTCACTCGTGGCGGCTGCTGGCGCCGCTGGCCCTGCTTCTGGCAGGCGCGTCGTGCGATTCGCCCACCGCGATTGCGCCGCCAGCCGCGGCGGCACGCGTCACGCCTGCCGTCAATCAGGAGACAGCGGCGCAGCGCTGGATCGCACTGACGCGCACTATCGTCGGTCGTCAGAGTTTCAGCCCGCTGGCGATCGCGCGCGTGTTCGCGCTCGTGAGCGTCGCCCAGCACGACGCGGTCGTGGCCGCGACGCAGGACACTCACGGCGCGCCGCTGGCATCGGAAGCGGGCGCCGTGGCGGGCGCGGCCTCGGCGATCCTCGGGGCGCTCTATCCCGCCGAGCAGGCTGCCATCGACGAGCAGCTGGCCGCCGACATCGCGTACTTCGCCGCGTCACCCTTCGAGCATAATGCCGATTACGCCGCTGGTGTCGGCGCTGGCCGGAACGTCGCGACGGCGGTCCTCGCCCGCGCTGCGACGGATCGATCGGATGCCGTGTGGATCGGCACCGTACCGACCGGGCCAGGTCTCTGGACCGGCACGGACCCGCTGTCGCCGCTGTGGGGACAGGTGCGTCCGTGGGTGATGTCGTCAGGTGACCAGTTCCGGCCGCCGCCGCCGCCGGCGTTCGGCTCGCCGGAATTCCAGAGCGCGCTCGCGGAAGTGCGCCAGCTCTCCGACAACCTCACCCCCGCGCAGCTGCAGATCGCGCAGTTCTGGCAGTCAGGGCTGGGGGCCGGGGGGCCGATGGGTTACTTCGGCGACGCCGCCAGCCGCCTGGCCAGTGCTCACAACTACCGCGAGGCGGCGACGGCCCGCATGTTCGCCCTGTTGTACACGGCCATCATGGATGCATCGATCGGCTGCTGGGACGCGAAGTTCGCCTACTGGTACATCCGCCCGTTCCAGGCCGATCCGGCCATAAATACACCCGTCGGCCAGCCGCCGTTTCCATCGTATCCATCGGCGCACTCCTGCCTCTCGTCTGCGGCCGTGGGCGTGCTCACGGATTTCTTCCCGGAGGAGCGCACCGAGCTGATGGCCCAGGTGGAGGAAGCCGGGATCGCCCGGCTGTACGCCGGCCTGCACTACCAGTTCGATGTCGAGGCGGGACAGGCGCTGGGGTTCAGCGTTGCGCAGGCGGTGCTGCGGGCAGCACCGCGCCTGCACGAGGCGATACCGCTGGACTGACGAGACCCGCGGCTGCACGCGCGCCGATCCGGAACCTCGTCGGAGCGGAGCCCGCCACGGTACCCCCGTGGCGGGATCTCCGCGCCGGGAAGGGACCGGATCCGACGTGGGTCGCCTTCCGGGCGGCGCGACGAGGCGCACGCGCAACGGCGCGCGCCCCGCCACGGCCCGCGTCTCAGTGTCGTGCAGCTCGGCATGCACCTCCCTGGTACCATCCGTCGCGCGCACCGCGTCGGCCTGCTCTTCGTCCAATACTACGTACCGCTCCCCTCGCTCCGCGTCTTCGCCTGGCTCGCCGATGCGCCCACGTAAAACTGTCGTACCCTCAGGGTCAGAGCCGATTGCTCCACACCCGACTGCCCCGCCCCGGGGAATCGGCAATCATTCCCCGCCTTACCGCTCCGCCCTTGGGAATGGGCAATCGGGAATGGGGAATGGTGGAAATGGGGAATGGGAAATCGGCTTCCCCATTCCCCATTTCCACC
>JBOHTE010000199.1:0-2366 GCA_050733555.1 Gemmatimonadaceae bacterium
TCCCCAGGGAATCTTCCGCTCCCCGCCACCCCACCCTTGGGAATCGGCAAACGGGAATGGGAAATCGAAACTGCGGGAATAGGCCGTGGCCGCAGCCGTCGCGCCTGCGGCCCGGCGGCGCTTCCCACAGGGCGCTCCCGATAGGGAGTCGCCCGCTTCCCGCAGCCCGTGGCCGCAGGCCACGGGGCGCTTCCCGCAGTCGGCCGCAGGCCGACGCTTCCCAGGCGTGATCGCCTCCGGCGATCAGGCCTCGGCCATTGCCTCTTCCCGTGTCTTCCCCGCCTCGGAGATGATCCGCTGCGCCGCGTCCGCCGGCATTTCCTCGTACCCACGGAAGCGCTTCGTGAACGTCGCGTAGCCGCGCGTCAGCGAACTGAGATGCGTCGCGTACAGATGGAGCTCGGCTTGCGGTACCAGCGCGCGCACCTGGGTGCCGCGGCCATCCGGTGATGGGCCGGAACCCAGGATCTGTCCCCGTCGCGCGGAGATGTCGCCGAGCACGTCGCCCATGAATTCATCAGGCGTGCGAATGTCCAGCTCGTCGAGCGGCTCCAGCAACATCGGCTTGCACTTGGGCGCGACGGCGCGGAAGGCCTGGATGCCCGCCATCTTGAACGACATCTCGTTCGAGTCCACCGAGTGGTAGGAGCCGTCGAAGCACTCCACCCGGAAGTCCACCATGGGAAAGCCGGCGAGCACGCCGCGGGCGGCGGCTTCCTGGATGCCGCGATCCACAGCGGGGATGAACTTTCCTGGGATCGAGCCGCCTACGATCTCGTCATCGAACACGTACCCCTCGCCACGCGGCAGCGGCATGATGCGCACCCAGCAGTCGCCGAACTGGCCACGCCCGCCCGTCTGCTTCTTGTGTCGTCCCTGCCCTTCGGCGCGCCCCTTGATCGTCTCCCGATACGCCACCTTGGGACGCGTCAGCTCGCCCGTCACGCCGAACTTCCGCCTGAGTTTCGACATCCCCACCTCGAGATGCCGCTCGCCGAGGCCGGTGAGCAGCGTCTCGTGCGTCTCGGGATCGTAGCGCGTCTCGAACGTCGGATCCTCATCATGCAGGCGGTGCAGCCCCTGCTGCAGTTTCTCCTCATCGTTGCGCGACGTCGCGTGCACCGCGAGCACCACGAGCGGCTCGGGAAAGTGAATGTCCGGCAGCCGCACCGGATGCTCGCGCGTGGAGAGCGTGTCGTTCGTGTGCGTGTTGCGCAGCTTGGCCACGCAGCCGATGTCGCCTGCATGCAGTCGCTGGACCTCCGTGCGATCCTTCCCCTGACCCACGGACAGGTGGCCCAGTTTCTCCACCCCGTTCCGCGTGGCGTTGAACACGTCCTGTCCGTTCACGACCATGCCGGAGAAAATCCGGAAGAAGGAGACGTCGCCGACGTGCGGCTCCGAGAGCGTCTTGAATACCTGCGCGCAGAATGGCTGGTCATCGCGCGCATGAATCTCCACCGACTGGTTGCCTTCGGCGCCCTTGAGCGCGTGCAGCTCCTCCATCTCGTACGCGGACGGCATGAGCTCCACGATCTTGGCGAGCAGCGCGCGCGTGCCGTAGGTGAGCTCGGCGGAGACGGCGAAGAGCGGAAAGAGCTCACCGCGCTTCATCCCTTCCTTCATGGCGGCGATCGCGTCATCGCGCGTGATCTCGCCGCCGTCCAGATAGCGTTCCAGCATGGAATCGTCGGTGGACGCGATCGTCTCGATGAGCTCCTGGTAGTACCGGTCAAAGCGCGCCTGGTGCTCCGCGGGCACGTCCACTTCCTCGTACTCACCGGCTGTCGTGCCCTTCCGGTAGGCGTGCATCTTCCGCGAGAACAGGTTGATGATCCCGTGAAAATCGGGACCTTCCCCTACCGGGATCTCCACCGGAATCACCTTGGTGGTGAGACGCGACTTGATGGAGTCGTACGCGCGGTCGAAGCTCGCGTTCTCCTTGTCGAGCATGGAGACCACGAAGAGCACGGGATCCTTCCGGTCCGCCGCTTCGTGAAAGTTCTTTTCCGTGCCGACTTCCACGCCGCCGATGGCGCTCACCACCACGAGCGCGCCGTCGGCAGCGATCACGCCGGCAATGGCATCACCCTGAAAATCCAGATAGCCCGGCGTGTCGATGAGATTGACCTTCGTGTCCATCCATTCAGCGTATGCGCATCCCAGATTGATGGAATACTTGCGCTCGATTTCCTCGGGGGCGTGGTCGGTGAGTGCCGTTCCATCCTTGATCGACCCATGGCGTTTGCTCGCGCCGGACACGAAAGCGAGCGCATCAACCAGAGTGGTCTTGCCGCAGGCCCCGTGTCCCACCACGGCCACGTTGCGGATCTCCGAACTGCTATACTCCCGCATAAGCGTTCCCT
>JBOHTE010000200.1:0-1240 GCA_050733555.1 Gemmatimonadaceae bacterium
AGGTAGAGCAGCCCCTTCCGCGTGGGATCCTCGCGAATGATGTGCGCGTAGCCCATCGGCACGTGCGGGAGCCCGTTCGTGATCTTCGTCCACGTCTTGCCGTAGTCGTGCGTGCGATAGAAGTACGGGCGATAGTCGCCGGAGGTGTGATAGTCGATCGCGACGTAGGCGGCGGCCGGGTCGGTGTGCGAGGCATCAACAGTCGAGATGTCGGCACGCGCGGGATTGGGCAGGCCGGCAATGGAGACGTCATCCCACGTCTTGCCGTTGTCGCGCGTGACATGAATGAGACCATTGTTGGTGCTCACCCAGATCGTGCCCGCAGCCACGGTCGACGGCGAAATGGACTCGATCGCTCCGCCGGGCGGGGCCGGCCGATCGTCCGCTCCCGTGCTGCCCGCGGCGCGCCCCGCGAGCGTGGGCGTCTGGCTCTTCGGCACGCCGAGGTCCGGGCTCAGCTTTGTCCAGTGTACGCCGCCATCGGTCGTGGCCATGAGGTACTGGAAGCCGGCCAGGAGTTCGCGCGAATTCCACGGCGCCCACACGAGCGGGCCATTGAACGCGCTGCGCAGTTTGAGCTGCGGGTTCAGCGCCGGACTCACGTTGATCCACTGTTCGCTCGGATACGTGATCTTCACGACGCCCGAGCCGGTGGCGTAGACCGCGTCCGGCGTGGTGGGATCGGGCACGACGGTGCCCCACTCCCATCCGGGAACGGGACTCCAGTCGAGTGGAGTGATCTCGCCCAGATCGCCGCGCGAACGCGTGCGGATGGCGCCCGCGTCCTGCTGTGTGGCGTAGATCCAGTAGGGATACGAATTGTCGGTGGCGATGTGATACACCTGCTCCATGGGCTGATTGTACCACTCGCTCCAGGTCGCGCCGCCGTCGAGCGAAATCGTCGCGCCCTGGTCCATGCCGAGGAAGATGCGCTTTCCGTTGGTGGGATCGATCCACATCTGCTGGGGATCATCGCCGCCGGGCGCGCCCTTGAATCCGGTGAACGTGTCCCCGCCGTCGGTGGACTTGTAGCTCGACGTGTTGATGGTGTAGACGATATCGGGATTGTGCGGATCCACGTACACGCCGCAGTTGTAGCCGCCCTGTCCGTTCCGGATGCGTGTATCGGTTGAGTCCATCTGGCGCCAGGTCGTGCCGCCATCATCCGAGCGATAGAGGCCTGAGTTCTCGATGAGAAAGACGCGTTGCGCGTTCGTGTGCATGGCGACGGCGACTGACG
>JBOHTE010000201.1:0-1527 GCA_050733555.1 Gemmatimonadaceae bacterium
CGTCCGGACAGGCGGCGTGCACGAGGTCACGGAGATGGGTCAGGATTGGCCTGGCGAAATCTGCCGATTTCGCGATGTACGCGTCGATGCGTGGATCACGGGTTGCCATCGTCTGCTCCAGGGAAAGGCGCCCGGTTACGAACCAGCGCCGAGCTTGTTAGCGTGAAGGAACTTCCCAGGGGCAGCCGTCGTCAAGACCGCCAGTGCGCGAGCCTGCGGGCGATGCGTGGACAACGAAACGCGGCTGCGGTCTCGTCCGTACGGGGAGAGCGCGCGGGGGAATGAACTGAATCCGGAACCCTGACAGGACGGTACGACATGCAGATGGATGACTTTATCTACGCGATTCTCCTCTTTGCGTTCAGCATGACGGCGCTGCTCACGGTCGCGCGGTTGATCTCCCGATACATGGAATTCCGGCGTCGCCCGGCGCAGAACACGACTGCGCTCGAGGAGCGTCTGGCGCGCATTGAGCAGGTGGTCGAGGCTACCGCCATCGAGGTCGAGCGCATCTCCGAAGGCCAGCGGTTCACGACGAAGCTGCTCTCCGAGCGCCAGCCGGTTGCCGTGCCGCATGCCGCCATACGCGCGCCGGAGCAGATCATCACGCCGCACTGAGAGCGAGCAGCAATCCGGACGAGCGCTGGGCCGGAAGGGTCTGACTCCATTTCCCGCATCTGGCACCCACGTTGCTGGCCTGAATGCGCCCAGGCGTGCGGCCGGAAACTCGTACTGACGTGGTGCACCGGTGCGCGGGTCGCTCGCAGTGGACTCATGACACCAGGCTGTCAGCAGAGAGGAGCATCGCTATGGCGACACAGAATCGAAACGACGCGCCCGAAGGACGCGACCAGACGCAGCGGCAGCAGGCCGGTGCAGCAACGCCGGCCGGCGAGATCACCGGGCCTTCCGGGAGATCGCAAGGCGTGCCGCGCAGCGACCAGGAGCGCCAGCGTCAGGTAAGCCGGGAACCGTGGGGCCAGTCCGCGCAACGCGGGACGGGGCTCTCACGCCGTTCAGCGGAATCCCGGTCCGCCCTGCCGGCCATCATGTCGGCGCAGCCCGGCCTGCTGGCCGGTGCGTTCATGTCCAACCCGTTCGAGTTCATGCGCCGATTGAACAGCGAGATGGACAGTCTGTTCGAGAGCAACGTTGGCGGCGGCGGAGCGCTGGAATCCAGCAGCATCGCCACGACGTGGATGCCGCGCATCGAGAAGGTCCAGCGCGACAATCAACTCGTCATTCGGGCCGAGCTGCCCGGGCTGAACAAGGACGACGTCAACATCAACGTGGACGAAGGGCTGCTCGAGATCTCCGGCGAGCGCCACCAGGACGAGGAGAACGAAGCCGACGGATCGTACTGGACCGAGCGCAGCTACGGCTCGTTCTACCGCGCGATCCCGCTTCCCGACGGCGTTGACGAAGACGCGATCACGGCGGACTTCGACAACGGCGTCCTGCACGTGACGGTCCCCGTCCCGCAACAACAGCAGCACAAAGCGAAACGCGTGCAGATCAGATAGCCCG
>JBOHTE010000202.1:0-10876 GCA_050733555.1 Gemmatimonadaceae bacterium
CCTGCCGCCGGTTGGGGTATATGCGGTGCGCACGCAGACGCCCGCCGGCGCGTTCGCCGGCATGATGAACCTGGGCCCGAGGCCCACCTTCGCCGATGCCGAGCTGACGCTCGAAGTCCATCTCTTCGACGCGGCGGTCGATCTGTACGGCGCGAACGTCAAGGTGGAGTTCGTGCGCCGCCTGCGCGATACGCAGGCGTTCGCCGACGTTGCGACGCTGGTGAACCAGCTGGAGCGTGACGCCGAGCAGGCGCGTCGTGCGTTGACTGAACCGGAGTAGTCCGGTAACCTTCGTAACTGCGCTGGAAACTTCTCACCTGGTCGATGTCGCATGGGTAATCTCCGCTATCGTCTCTTAAGCATCCTCGCCCTGGTCGCCGTGTCGGTCTGGGCGCTCTTCCCCCGCACCACCACCGTGCGCGAGCGGAATGCCCAGGGCGTGTTCCACGATACGACGTTCACGCGCGTGCCGCTCAAGCGGGGACTCGATCTGCAGGGCGGCATTCACATGTCGCTCGAAGTGGATGAGTCGAAGCAGGTTGTCGCGAACAAGTCGGAGGCCATCGATCGCGCCCTCAAGGTCGTACGGAATCGCATCGACGAATTCGGCGTGGCGGAGCCTGTGGTGCAGAAGGTCGGCAGCGACCGGATCCTGGTCGAGCTCCCGGGGGTCGATGATCCCGAGCGGGCGAGACAGCTCGTCGAGCGTTCCGCCTATCTGCAGTTCCAGATCACGGACAAGACCAATGCATTGCAGAAGGTCCTGCCGCGGATGGATCAGATCATCAAGAGCAAGGGAATCACGGCCGCATCGGCGGGCGCCAAGGCTGCCCCTGGCGGCGACACCGCGGCCGCCGCGATCACCTCGCTCTTCTCCACCGACACCAACAAGACGAAGGCCGGTGCCGACACGGGTGCGAACGCGAAGGGGAAGGCGGGCACGGCGGACACCAATGTCGCGCCTGATACCGGCCTGCTCATGGGCACCACGAATGGACCGCTGAGCAGCAAGATTCAGGCGGCACAGATGCCCGGCGAGTTCTTCGTCGCGAACGCGGATGTCCCGGCCGTGGCCAAGTATCTGGACGACCCGGCCGTGAAGGCCGCGCTGCCCCCTGGCAAGGTCATCCACTGGGGCACGCCGGATGAGGGCGAGGCCGCCAACGTGACACCGTTCTACGTGTTGGATGCCAAGCCGATCATCACCGGTGATTATCTCACCGACGCCAAGCCCGCGACGGACCCGCTCGAGGGCAACATCGTGCAGTTCACCCTGAGCGCCGAAGGCGGCCGGCGCTTCCGCCAGGAGACGGCGAAGCACATCAACGACTACATGGCCATCGTGCTCGATGATCGCGTCATGAGCGCACCCATCATCCAGAGCGCCATCGGCTCACGCGGCCAGATCACCATGCGCGGCGAGCCGCTGCAGAAGACGCAGGATCTCGCGCTCGTGCTGCGCGCCGGCGCGCTGCCGGTACCGCTCAAGGTGGTGGAATCCCGGCAGATCGATCCGAGTCTGGGCAAGGATGCCATCAAGGACGGCATTCGTGCCGGTATCCTGGGCGTCTCACTCGTCGTGCTCATCATGATCGGGTACTACCGCTTCTCGGGAATGCTGGCCGTGGCCGCGCTGGGGTTGTACGCGCTCTTCACGCTGGCGCTGCTCGCTGGTTTTGAAGCCACGCTCACCCTGCCGGGCATCGCGGGGTTCGTGCTGTCCGTCGGCATTGCGGTGGATGCCAACGTGCTGATCTTCGAACGAATACGAGAGGAGCTCGTGAGCGGCAAGACCGTGCGGGCGTCCATCGATGAAGGCTTCCGGCACGCCATGAGCGCGATCATTGACTCCAATGTGTCGACCGCCCTGACCGCGCTCGTGCTGTTCGTGATCGGCACCGGTGCCGTGAAGGGATTCGCCGTGACCCTCATCGCCGGCATCGCGGCCTCCATGGTGAGCGCCATCTTCGTGGTCCGGACCTTCTACCTCCTGTGGCTCACCCGCACGCGCGGCGCCCAGACGTTGAGCATCTGAATGTTTCGCATCCTGCACGACACGACGATCGACTTCATCCGGCTCTGGAAGATCACCACGGCCGTGACGCTGGCGTTCGCGATCCCCGGACTCATTTGGATCGCGGTCAGCAACTACAAGTACAGCATTGAATTCACCGGCGGCACGCTCATGCAGGTGGCGTTCAACAAGACGCCCGACGCCGGCGATCTGCGTTCGACCCTCGATCGGGCGGGCGTGCACGGCGCGGAAATCGTGCAGTTCGGCACGTCCAGCGAGTTCATGATCCGCGCGCAGGATGCGGGCGAGGTCGCGCAGCAGGCCCATGGCGCCAACGCCGTGGCCATGGTCATCGAGGCGGCGCTCACGAAGCAGTATGGCACGGGCAGCTACGCAGTCCGGAGCGTTGACACCGTGGGACCGAAGGTCGGCGGCGAACTGCGCCAGAAGGCCTTCTACGCCATTCTCGTATCGTTCCTCATCACGCTGATCTATCTGGCGTATCGCTTCGAGTGGCGATTCGGCGTCGCGGCCGTCATCGCCACCGCGCACGACATCCTGGGCACGCTTGCCTTCATCAAGTACGTCCACCTCGAGATCTCGCTCATCGTGGTGGGCGGCGTGCTGACGATGATCGGCTACTCGCTCAACGACACCATCATCATTTTCGACCGCGTCCGTGAGGATCTCCGCAAGAAGCGCAAGGAGACGCTCTACGACACGGTGAATCGCGCCGTGAACGAGACGCTGCCACGCTCGGTGTTGACGCATACCACCACGCTGGGTGCGCTCATCGGGCTCGCGCTGCTGGGTGGCGAAGTGATTCGCCCGTTCGCCCTCGTGATGCTCTTCGGTGTCGTCACCGGCACGTTCAGCTCGATCTACGTCGCGCCGCCGATCCTGCTCTGGATCGAGAAGAAGTGGCCGCGCGCCGTGGGTACCAAGGGCGGCGTCGGACCGCGGAACGTCCGGTCGGGCCAACAGAACACACCGCGCAAGGACGACACGCCGGTCGCAGCGCATCGCTGACGGATCGCCGCCTGCGCCGCGCGATCAGACGGGGAGGCGCGACGCATGCTCTCGTACATTGACAGTCACGCACATCTCGCGGACGCCGCCTTCGACGGCGTCCGCGATGCGGTCGTGGCGCGTGCGCGGGCGGCTGGGGCCGCGGCCGTGGTCTGCATTGGCGAATCGCTCACAGCGGCGGAGCATGCCCGCACACTCGCGTCCGCGCATCCGGACTTCGTTGCGTGGACGTCCGGTGTCCATCCCCACGATGCGGCCGGCTTCCATGACGCCGACGCCATTCCGGCCATTCGCGTGCATCTCGAGGCGGGCGCGGTGGCGGTGGGTGAGTGCGGACTGGACTATCACTACGATCACGCGCCGCGCGCGAGTCAGCTTGTGGCCTTTCGTGCGCAGCTCGCCCTCGCCGTCGCGCACAACCGCCCGGTGATCGTCCATACGCGCGACGCGGAAGACGATACCCGCGCGCTCGTCGAGGAGTTCGGCCGGGCCGGCGCGCGTGGCGTGATGCACTGCTTCACCGGCTCGGCAGCACTCGCTCGCACCGCGCTCGACGCCGGCTGGTTCATCTCCTTCAGCGGCATCGTCACCTTCCGCTCCTGGGATCGCGACGATGTGGTGCGGCTCGTTCCGGACGAACGGATCCTGGTGGAGTCCGACGCGCCGTATCTCGCGCCGGTGCCGCACCGGGGCAAACGCAACGAGCCCGCGTATGTCGCGCTCACCGTCGCACACCTGGCGGAGCGGCGCGCGACGACGCCGGAACGGCTCGGCGCCGCTGCCGAGCGGAACGCGCGCTCACTGTTCGGTCTGGCGCTGCCCTCTCCGGTTGGCTAGCGACGACGTGCGGTTTGCGCGTAAGATTGTCGCGCAGGGCCCATGCACCCTTCGAGCGAGGACGTAGTGAGCACAACCGTACCTTCCGATATCGAAATCGCACAGGCCGCGCGCATGCGGCCCATCGTCGACGTAGGCGCCGAGCTCGGCCTGTCCGCGGACGAGCTCGACCTCTATGGCAAGTACAAGGCCAAGATTCCGCTGGAGGTGTCAGCGCGACCACCGCGCGGTCGCCTCGTGCTGGTCACGGGCATCAACCCCACGGCGGCGGGCGAAGGGAAGAGCACCACCCTGGTGGGCGTCGCGCAGGCAATGCGGCGGCTCGGCAAGAGCGCCGTGATGTGCATGCGCGAGCCGAGTCTCGGCCCGGTATTCGGGGTGAAGGGCGGCGCGGCGGGCGGCGGCTACGCGCAGGTCGTGCCGATGGAGGACATCAACCTGCATTTCACCGGCGACTTCCACGCCGTGGCCAGCGCGCACGGACTGCTCTCGGCGCTCATTGACAATCACCTCACGCAGGGGAATTCGCTCGGACTGGACTCGCGGCGCATCACCTGGCCGCGCACGGTGGACATGAACGACCGCGCGCTGCGCGATTGCGTCATCGGTCTGGGCGGAGTGGGGAACGGCGTACCGCGCGAGGAGCGCTGGGTGATCGTGCCCGCCAGCGAGATCATGGCGGTCCTCGCGCTCGCGACCAGCCTCGCGGATCTCGGTGAGCGCCTGGGCCGGATCATCGTCGGCAACACCGCTGGAGCAACACCGCGTCCGGTGCGGGCGGCTGACCTCAAGGGCGTCGGCGCCATGACGCTCCTGCTGCGTGATGCCCTGCGTCCCAATCTCGTCCAGACCCTCGAAGGCGGTCCCGCGCTGCTGCATGCCGGTCCCTTCGGCAACATCGCCCATGGCTGCAACAGTCTCATGGCTACGCGGGCCGGGCTTGCGCTCGCCGACATCTGTCTCACCGAGGCGGGCTTCGGCTCCGATCTGGGCGCAGAGAAATTCTTCGACATCAAGTGCCGCTTCGGACAGCTCAATCCGGAGGTTGCGGTACTGGTGGCCACGGTGCGCGCGCTCAAGCTGAATGGCGGCGCCAACAAGAAGCAGCTCGATACCGAGGACCTGGCTGCCCTCGAGCGTGGCCTCCCCAACCTCGCCGCGCACATTGAAAACGTCCAGCAGTTCGGCGTGCCCGTGATCGTTGCCGTGAACCGGTTCGCCTCGGATACCGATTGCGAACTCGACATGGTTGCCGACTTCGCGGCCAGGCAGGGCGTGTGCGTCGCGCCCAACGATGTGTACGCGAAAGGCGGTGCCGGCGGTGAGGAGCTGGCCCGCGAGATTCTCGCCGCGCTCGAACGCGGCGGATCGCACTACCATCCCCTGTACGACGTGACGCTGCCCATCCGCGAGAAGATCGGCACCATCGTCCGCAAGGTGTACGGCGGTGATGGCGTGGACTTTTCGGCTAAGGCCGATCGGGCGATCGATTATCTGGAATCCATCGGTCTCGGCCAGACGCCCATTTGCATGGCCAAGACGCAGTATTCGTTCACCGATGACGCTGCGCGTCTGGGTCGTCCGAGTGGTTTCCGCATCACGGTCAACGAAGTGCGTCCGTCGGCCGGCGCCGGATTCGTCATCGCGCAGGCAGGCGATATCATGACCATGCCCGGACTCCCGCGCGAGCCTGCCGCCGAGCGAATGGCCATTGAAGCGGATGGCAGCATCGTGGGTTTGTCGTAACGACTTGTCGCCGCAGGGGAAGCGCGATAAGCTGACAGCAGGCACTGGGGGAATGGGCCATCGCCAGCCGGACGTCGCGAGCCCGCTACTCCGCAACCCGCAACCCACGACCCGCACTCCATGTCAACCACCTCCGTCGCATCCGAGCACGCTCCGCAGGCCATCGGTCCCTACTCCCAGGCGGTCATGGCGGGCGGCATGCTGTTCACCGCTGGTCAGATCGCGCTCGATCCTGCCACGGGGCGCATGACGGAGGGAGGCATTGTGGAGCAGACGGATCGCGTCATGAAGAATCTCGAAGCGGTCCTCGCCGCGGCGGGCGCTTCATGGAGCGATGTCGTGCGAAGCACGGTCTATCTCGTGGACCTCGCCGATTTTCCCGTGTTCAACGATGCGTACGGCCGCCATCTCGGCACGGCGCGGCCGGCGCGGTCCACGGTGCAGGTGGCGGCCCTGCCGCGCGGCGCCGTCGTGGAGATCGATGTCATTGCCAGCATTCCGGTGTAACGGCGGCATCACGGCCGTCGTCGTCTCCCCATGACTGCCTCGCCCCCTCCCGCGACGGCGGCCCGACTGACCGCGTTCGCTCGCTGCGCCGGGTGCGCATCCAAGATGGGCCCCGCCGACCTGTCACGCGTCCTCCTGCCGCTGCCGCGGCAGGAAGACGCGCGACTGCTCATCGGCGCGGAGACGTTTGACGATGCGGGTGTCTTTGCCCTGTCCGATTCGCTGGCGCTCATCCAGACCGTGGATTTCTTTGCGCCCATCGTCGACGACCCGTATGACTTCGGGCAGATCGCCGCGGCCAATGCGCTCTCGGACGTCTACGCGATGGGTGGCGAGCCGCTCACCGCGATGAACATCGTCGCGTTTCCAACCGGAACGCTGTCGCTGGATGTGCTCGCCGACATTCTGCGTGGTGGCTACGACAAGGTAGCCGAAGCCGGGGCGGTGCTGGTGGGGGGCCACACGGTCGTGGACGAGGAGCCCAAGTACGGCCTGTCGGTCACGGGTCGCGCAGATCCGCGGACCGTGCTGTCCAACGCGAATGCCCGGCCGGGCGATGTCCTCGTGCTCTCCAAGCCGGTCGGGAGCGGACTGCTGACCACGGCAGCCAAGGAAGACCGCTGTGACGCCGGTTCGCTGCGCGCGGCCATCGCCGTGATGACGCGACTCAATCGGGACGCGAGCCGCGCGGCGCTCGCCGTTGGTGTGCGCTGCGCCACGGACGTCACCGGATTCGGCTTGTTGGGTCATGCCTCGCACATCACGCGCGCCAGCAACGTGACGCTCGAGATCAACGTGTCGCGCGTGCCCCTGCTCGACGGAGCACGGGAAGCCGCCGAGCAGGGCGTCGGCACCGGTGGGGGCAGGCGCAATCTTGCCTTCCTGGATTCGCGCGTCTCCTGGGGGGGCACCACCGATACGGAGCGCGCGCTTCTGGTGGATCCACAGACCTCTGGCGGACTGCTGCTCAGCGTGCCCGCTCCCGCGCTGGCCGACTACCTGGCACGCGTGCCCGGCGCAGTGGCCATTGGCGCGGTACTGCCGCATGGCGCGACCGACATCGTTCTCTCGTGACACGCTGGGGGCGGATGGGGCCTGGTGGCTTCCCCAGTCTTCAAAACTGGTGCGACCTGACCACGTCGGGTTGGGTGGGTTCGATTCCCACACGTTCCCGCCACGACACCCTGCAACGCGTCCGGCGGTCAGTCATCTCATGGTCACTCGTCGCCCTGGGCGTCTCGATGCTGGTGCGTGCGCTGCCTGCCCAGGTGGCCGACAGCGCGCGGGTCGGCGCGAAGACGCATCCGGCGGCGCAGCAGGACACCGGGCGCGCCACACCCGACTCGCTGACCCGGCCGCCGATTTCGCCAAAACGTGCGCTGCTGCAATCGCTCCTGATTCCCGGGTGGGGACAGGCGTCCCTGCACAGATCCACGGCGGGCGCGATCTATGTCGCCGTCGAGATGACGTCCATCGCCATGCTCGTACAGTCCAAACGGGAGTTGCGCGACGCTCGCCTGGCATCGCGCGACAGCGTGTTGGGCGATGGCGGCGTGTACGTTGCGAATCCGCTGGCGGCACAGATTGATCCGCGACGTCAGGCGGTGGAGGACTGGACGGCACTGTTGATTTTCACGCATCTCTTCTCCGGCGCGGACGCGTTTGTGGCTGCGCATTTGTGGGACGTGCCGGTGCAGGTCCAGGGCCATGCCACGACACGAGATGCTGAAGTGAGCGCGCGCATCGAATGGTGAGCATGGCGAATGCCCCCATCGGCGTCTTCGACTCCGGCATCGGCGGCCTCACGGTTGCGCGCGAGCTCCTGCGCCAACTTCCCGGTGAAACGCTCGTGTATTTCGGTGATACGGCCCGCGTGCCGTACGGGCCCAAGAGTCCGGATACGGTGCGACGCTACAGCCATGAGATTGCGCAGTGGCTCGCCGATCAGGGCGTCAAGGCCATCGTCGTCGCCTGCAACACGGCCACCGCGCACGCGCTCGACTCGCTGCAGCGCGCGTTCTCCATGCCAGTCATTGGCGTGGTGAACCCCGGGGCGCGCGCGGCCACGCACACATCGCGGGAGCACCGCATTGGTGTGATCGGCACCGAGGGGACCATCGCGTCCGGTGCCTATGTGCGGGCGATTCATGCGATGGATCCGGACGCGCAGGTCGTGACCCGTGCCTGTCCGCTGTTCGTACCGCTGGTGGAGGAAGGCTGGCTCGATACCGAAGCGACGCGACTGATCGCGCGGGAATACCTGGGTCCGCTCCTCGCGAGTCACGTGGATACGCTCGTCCTCGGCTGCACGCACTACCCGTTGCTGAAACCATTGCTCGCGGAACTCGCCGGACCCACCGTCCGACTCATCGACAGCGCCGAGGAGACCGCTGCCGAGACGCGCCGCGTACTCGCCGAACGCGACCTGTGCGCACCGGCCGGCCAGGCCCGCGCACATCGCTTTGTGGCGTCGGACGCGCCGGAGCACTTCCTACGGCAGGGGCAGCGCTTTCTCGGCGCGTCGATCGAGTGCGTGGAGAAGCTCACCCTCGGCTGATGCCGTCCAGCGGCGCAGCTCCACGCGCTCCGGGCTCACCACGAGATACGTCGGCGCATCGAACCAGGCACCGGGATTCGCGTACACGCCGCCATTCTCCCCGCGCTCGAGAGTCTGGACGTGCGAGTGACCGAACACCACGAGCTCCACGTCGCTGGCTCGCGCCAGATGCGAGAGCGCGATCTGACGCAGGCCCGCGCCGCCATCGCCGGCGCCGTGTACACGGCTCACATCGGAACTCCCCGTCGCCAGCGCGCTGGACCAGTCTGGATGCAGCAGGCGGAACGCGCGAATGGCCCACGGATGCCGCAGCACCGTGCGCAGCCGGCGATACGCGCGATCTTCGCGGTCGCGCAGTCCGTCCCCGTGCTCCACGTGTGCGCGCCACCCGGCAATCGAGCCGTCCCACCCGCCGAGATGGAAGCACACGCCGACGTCGTGGGTCAGCACGTCTCCGCCCCAGCAGTCGTGGTTGCCGCCGATCATGAGGATCGGCACGCCCGCCTCGCGCAGCTCGGCGAGCGCCGCAAGGACCCGGAAGGTCGGGCGGGGAATGACGTGGCGCCACTCGAACCAGAAGTCGAAGAGGTCGCCGTTGATGAGCAGGGCTCCGGCCCGGCCGGGAAGATGCCTAAGAAAGGCGAGCAGATTGTGCTCGACTTCGGAGGGCGCGGCGCCAAGATGCGCGTCCGACACGACGAAGCAGGGAGCGGCGAGCATGCGCACATTCTACCTTCCCAGCATGCCCTTTACAAACCAGACAGCGCCGTGCATGTTCGCCCGCGTTCGACGCGGCGCGTTCGCGCGCGAGTGTTCACTCTCCCGCCACTGATGTCGCTACGCGTTTCCACCGTGGAATTCCGCGTGCGCTACGCCGAGACCGATCAGATGGGTGTAGCTTATCACGCGCACTATCTCGTCTGGTGCGAGATTGGACGGACCCATCATATTCGTGGCGGCGGCATGTCGTACCGGGAGATGGAGGCCCGGGGCGTCACCCTGGCGGTCTCGGATGCCAGCATCCGCTACAGGGCCGCGGCGCGGTACGACGATCTCATCCGGGTGGCCACCACCCTCAGCGACGTCGCCTCGCGGTCCGTCACCTTTGATTATACGGTATCGAATGCCGAGTCCGACCAGGTGCTGGCGACCGCGCGAACGGTCCTCATCTCGCTCGATGCCGCGAAACGCGTCGTGGCGCTTCCGCGCGATCTGCGCGCGCTGCTCGCAGCGAGTGCCCTGGCCTCGCCCTAGCCTCGCTCTGTGGGTGGTGCTGGCGCTGGCCTGCGCCACGCCGCGCGGCACGATCCGTGGTGCGTCGGGTGCGTCGGGTGCGTCGGGTGCGTCGCCCGACGTCGAGTTGTATGCGCGTCTCCTCCGGATGGCCGACAGGCGGGTTCTCGACACGGCCCTCGTGCAACAGGCCGTGGGCTCGCGGTCGCGGGCCCTGCGAGTCGAGGCGGTTCGCGCGGTGGGCCAGGTGCACGGAGCTGCCATGATCCCCGAGCTGCGCCGCCTGCTCGACGATCGCGACAGCGCGGTGGCCGCCACCGCCGCATTCTCGCTCGGACTGCTGCGTGACTCCGCGAGTGTGGCAGTGCTCGCCGCCGCACTGACGCATGCGCCGACCGTTGGTGCAGCGGCAGCGTGGGCCCTCGGACAGATGGGTTCGGCCGCCGCGGCGACCATTACGCGATCACTCGACCGGCCCGGCGCGGACAGCACGGTGACGGGCGCGCTGCTCCTCGCCGCGTCGCGTCTGCGCCCGGTGCCGGTGAAGCCGCTGACCGCGTGGCTCGTGGCGCGCGACCCTGGGCTGCGCTGGCGCGCGGCCCATGCATTCGCCCGATCGTTTCAGGCCGCGGGCGTGCGACCTCTTCTGGCGCTGGCGCACGACTCGAGCGCCCTCGTACGCGCCGAAGTGGCCCGCGGACTCGCGTTCCGCGCCGCCGGCGATTCGCTCGCCGCCATGGCGATCGCCGCGCTCGATTCGCTGGCCGTGGACGCGGAACCGCAGGTACGCGTGAACGCGATCCGCTCGCTCGCGGAATACGGGGATCGCGCGCGCGCGGCGGTGGTCGCGGCCGTGCACGACGCGGACGCCAATGTTCGGGTGACGGCGGCGCAGTCGCTGGGCACGGTGCTGAACGCCGACCGCCGTGCATGGCTCGCCGCCTGGCAGGCGG
>JBOHTE010000203.1:0-1766 GCA_050733555.1 Gemmatimonadaceae bacterium
ACGCAGGGTGTTCATCTCAAGCACCGGCCTTTTGGCGAGCGGCGCGCCGGCTGTAGATCATGGCGTACACGCAGGGCACGAAGAACAGGGTGAAGAGGGTGGCCACGAACAAACCGCCAATGACGGCGCGACCGAGCGGCGCGCGGAAATCGGCGCCCTCGCCGCGGCCGAGCGCCACGGGCAGCATGCCGGCTATGAGCGCGAGCGTCGTCATGATGATCGGGCGCAGCCGGATGCGCCCCGCCTCCACCAGCGCCTCGCGCATCGGCATGCCGCGTTCGCGCGCCCACTTCGCGAAGTCAATGAGCAGGATGGCGTTCTTGGCGACGATGCCCATGAGGAGGATCACGCCGATGAGACTCATGATGTTGAGCGTGCTTCCGGTGACCCAGAGCGCCAGCACCACACCAATCAGCGACAGTGGCAGCGAGACGAGAATGGAAATCGGATCGAGGAACGAACCGAACTGCACCACGAGAATGAGGTACATGAGCAGGACGGCGACGCCGAGCGCGATGAAGATGCGCGAGAACACCTCCTGCTGATCGCGCGCCTGCGAGCCCTGCGTGATCTCCACGCCGGCGGGCGCGTGCAGGGTTGCAATGCGCGCATTGATGTCGTTCAACACTTCGCTGACCGCGCGCCCCTGCACGTTCGCCTCCACGCTCACGACCTTCTCGCGATTGAGATGATCGATCTGCGCGGGGCCGACTCCCTCCCTGACCGTCGCGATCTGTCCCAGCGGCAGCGTGACCGGCGCAGCACCATTGGCGCCCGGGACGACGAGCGGCAGTCGCTGCAGATCGGTGAGATTGCTGCGCGCCTCGGGGGCCAGCCGCACGGTGACATCGCGCGTCTCACCCGACGGATCCACCCAGTCCGCCGCCTTGAGCCCGGCGAACGCGGGGCGCAATGACTGCGCGACCTGTCCCACGGTAATGCCGAGCGATCCCGCCAGCGGCCGGTTGAGCTGGACCTCGAGCTCCGGCATCTGACCCCGCGTGGAGAGTCCCACATCCACCGCGCCGGGCACGTTCTCCGCCTGCCGGGCCACCTGCTCGGCGAAGGTCGTCAGCGCGCTCGCGTCCGGACCGCGGAACTGGACCTGGATCTGCTTCATGGCGCCGCCAAAGCCGCTCGTGAACACCGAGACCTTGGCGCCGCCAATGCGCAGCAGTTCGCTGCGGAGCATGTTGCCGATCTGATCCTGGCTCAACGCGCGGTCAGCCTTGGGTGTGAGCCTGACATAGATCAGCGCGTGATCCACACCGGGCGCCTTGCCAATGAGCGGCGTGCCCACCGTGGTGTAGGTGTAACTCACTTCCTTGTGCGAGCGCGCGATCCGCGCCGCCTCCTCCGCCTTGAGGCGCGTGTACTCCAGGTTCGAGCCCGGTGGTGTCTCGACGATGAAATCCACTTCGCTCCGGTCGCTCACGGGTACGAACTCGCTTCCCACCAGGCCCTTGACCGGCAGCGCCAGCGCCGCCACGAAGGTGAGCACGGCGATCCCCAGCACGGCCATGCGGTGATCGAGCGCCCAGCCGATGAGGCGGGTGTACTGCTCCGTCACGCGCGCAAACCAGCGATTGAATCGCTCGAGCACGCGCGAGAGGGCGTTGCGGCGCTCATGCGCTTCCGTCTGCGGATCGGGCCAGTAAGCCGAGAGCATCGGGTCGAGCGAGAACGACACGAACAGCGAAACGAGCACGGCGCACGCGATCGTGAGCGCGAACGGCTTGAACCACTGGCCGGCGACGCCGTTCATG
>JBOHTE010000204.1:0-14462 GCA_050733555.1 Gemmatimonadaceae bacterium
ATGAAGAGAGCGGGAAACGGGACTCGAACCCGCGACCCCAACCTTGGCAAGGTTGTGCTCTACCAACTGAGCTATTCCCGCAATTCGACGTGAAGCTATCCGGGACGCCGCACGCGAACAAGGGGACCGGATCACTGTGCCGGTGCACATCGCATGGATCGCCCGACGGCGCCACGCGATGTGCGGCACCGTCAGTTGATCACGCTGCCGATTTTCGGAATGGTCGTGCCGAACTTGGCGTTGATCACGCTGATGACACTGTCGGCGATGAGCCGCTGCCCGGCAGCGGCCGGATGAATGCCGTCGAGTGAGAAGTAATCGCCGTACGGCTTCGTGGGCTGATCGAGGTGCGGGAAGGCCGGCACCACTGCCGTGTCGCTGCGCAGTTGCGCGAGCGTGGGATTGAAATCCGCATACGCCCAGCCGAGGGCGTTCGCGGTGCTGTCGATGATCGCGTTGTAACTGTCGATCGTCGTGGACAGCGACGCCTGCTCATCGGCGTCGAGTACGAAGATATCGCCCAGCGGTGCCGGAAAGCCCGCCTGATTCTTCTCGCACAGCAGCACCGGTGGGACGCCGGCCCGCAGCGTCGGATCCGGATTGGGATCGGCAAGCCAGGCGCGCATCCGCGCGACGATGTCAAACGAGACCAGCGACTTCGTGGTGGCCGTGCAGCTCGGATGGATCGTCACCGTCGCACCCACTGCGGCGTCGAACATGGCCTTGTAGCGCGGGTCGTTCACGAGCAGCGCGGCCGGAAAGAGCGCAGGTGTGCCGGCCACCTGGATGACGCTGAAGAGCACACCTCCCTTGAGCGAGGTGCCGGCCTGCAGCCCGCGGATCAACGCCGCGTAGTTCTGCGCAAACGTCGCGACCGGCGTGACACCTGGAGAGATGCCAGCCGCCGGAACAAGGATGCCGGAGAGGGCTGCCGCGAGAACATCGTTGTTGCCGATCCATGCCGAGACGAATGTCGGGTTCGCGTCGAGCGCACGCTGCACCTGCGTTTCGCCACCCAGAATGAGCGTCGTGAGCGCATTGGCGCCGGAGCCGTTGAAACTCGTGGGATCCACCGAATTCGCGCCAGGCACGGCGACGTTGTTGATCACCACCTTGCCCGTCACGTCGGAGCGAAAGCTGCACTGATCCGTGAGTCCCTGGGGCGCGTTCACCCTCTCACCAGTGAGGAAGTTCGCGATGGGTGGCGGACACCCCGGATCCCGGAGTGCCGGGATGGTGAATGGTGTCCCCATCTGCTGCGCGACCAGCACCGGAAAGGCCTGCTGCTGCGTGGAGTCGCTGATGCCGCCGGACTGATACCCGGCCGTCAGGCTGTTCCCGAGCGAGACATAGCTGGCGAAGAGTGGGCTCACCGGAGGCGGTGGATTGACCAGGTCCTTGCTTTCGCTGCACGCCGTGAGCGTGGCCGTCAGCATGAGTATCCGTGCACCACCGGCGAAGGAGAGAAATCGGGACATCGGCGATGTGCTCCTGAGATCGTGATGTTGGCGGTCAGAAGTTGGCGCGTACGCTCAGCGAGAAGACGTTGGCGCTCAGCCGGTAGAACCCCGAATTGAGTTCCTCCGCGGTCTGACGTTCGTCGGTACGGAGGACCACGCGCCCGCGTCGCCCGCTGGTCTGCACGCGCAGGTAACCAATGTCCAGGGTATAGCGAGGCGACAGGGGGACTCCGGCGCCCACCGTGTAATTCATGCGGTTCTGGTCAGGCAACTCCGGCGTGACGGTGACGTCCGGCGCGGGCGACTTCACGAAACTCAGACCAGCGCGCCCTTTGATGCCAATGGCAAACGCGTGCTCGACTCCGGCGCGCGCCGACCAGGAATTGTTGTAATCCTCCAGTGCCTGCTCGTTCGCCGAGCTCGCCGGCCCTTTGAACGAGATCGGCAGCACGCGAAATGCCGAGAACTGCGAGAGCGTGAAGTCGGCCGAGAGTGTGGTGTTCACCAGTCCGGTGTATCCCACCCCAATCTCGAACTGCGCGGGGTTCGGCAGCGCCGACGATGCCTTCTGCCTGGACAGCGTCGCACCGGGATCGAACAACGGACTCAGGAGCGCATCCATCGAAGTATTCGCGGGCACGCCGAAGGGATTGGCAGCCGAGAGAGTGAGGCCCGTCGGCGTCTGCGTGAACGTGGCGGTGGCGTCGTCGTACGTGAAGTTGAGCTTGGAGAGATAGCGCGCACCGATTTCCCAGTTGTCGCCAACCGTGCCATGGATCGCCACGTTGAATCCGAATGCCGTGGCACTTCCGTCGAGCTTTGCCTGCGCGAATTGCGTCTGCGCCGGAACGCCAAGCTGACCGAACGTCACTCCCACCGGCGTCATCTGCGCGGCGAGATCGAGTCCCTGCACCAGTTGAACCTGCGCGTATCCGATGATCGGACCGCCACCGATCGACCAGTTGGTGGCGAAGCGGTACGCGATGTTCGGTTGCACGTAGAGCGAGAACAGCGAGGCCTTCTGCGCTTCGAAGCGGCCCGAAAAGTCCGCGGGCCATTGCGACGAGAGCCCGTACGGGACGTATGCGCCAATGCCCGCGGCCCATCGTCCGCCTTTCGAGCCGTAATTCACGAACAGGGCCGGCGGGAAGTCCGCCGGCACATCCGCCTTGGTCACGCGGCCGGATGTGTCGGCGGTGAAATCCCCGCCAATCGTAATCGCCGTGAGACTCGCGTACGCCGACCATCCTCTGAGATCCACTGTCGCGGCCGGATTCCAGTAGATACTCGAGGGATCCTTGCACGGCGCGCCCACCACGGCCTGAGCCCGCGCAACGGCGCAGCTGCCGATTTCATTGAGCTGGTACCCCTGCGCCAGCAGTGCGGCTGGAATCGGGCAGACACAGAGGGCAAGGCACCATGCAAGACGGTCCGGCCTCATGAGCGTTTTCCTCTGGTGGAATGATGCGGCGTGAAGCCTACGACATCAGTCGCCGTGACAGAAGAGGGGCATTCCTCACGGATGCAGGCCGAGCCCGTGCACCGCGTACCACACACTCCACGCCAGCAACCCCGCGAGCGCGGCATCGCCGCCATTTCCAATCACGCGTCCTTCCGCGTCCACGATCTCGCCGGCAATACCGCCATCGAGCGGTGCGCGGCGCAGCCACTGCATGACCGCCGGGCCGTCGGGACCCAACAGCCGTGCGCACTGCAGCGCGAGCGCGTGTGGCGCCGCGCCCACGCCGCGTACCGTTCGACGGTAGATGGAGTCGTGTCGTTCCACTGCCCCGTACAACGGGAGCCAGAGCGCGGAGGCATTCGGGTCATCCTCGTCGTGCGTGCGACCGGTCAGGTCGATCGCGGCCGCGAACGTGACCTTTCCGTTCTGCTCGACGGCGAAGTGACGCCGGAGCGCCGCGCGCACGGCGTCGGGGTCGTCCACATTCCGGGCGCTTTCCTCATCCAGTGTGCGGCGCAGAATCTCGAGCGCCTGTCCCGCGACGGCGTTCCCATGCAGCGTGTACGGATACCGCGTGGGCACTCCCGACAGCGTCACTTCGGTCGCATAGAGCGGGACGTGCTCGTCCCGGCGCGCGGCGAGATCATCCCGGACCGCGTACAGAGTGTCGGCGATCACCGGTTCCTCGACAATCTGGTCGTCGCCCGTGTCCCGCACGTACCGGTCCACGGCAAGCGGGTACGCCGCAACTCCCTCCAGCGAGAAACCGGCCTCGAACAGCGTGCCATCCAGATAGTGCACGCCGTTACCCGGTGCGTAGCCGTGCAGCTCGCACGCACGCAGCAGGAGCTCTCGCGCCAGCTCGCCATCCGCGAGCTGCACTGCCGGGAGCAGCCATGAGAGCACCTCCCACTCACGCAGCGTGACGCCGCGTCCGTTCCATGGCGCGCGTGAGCGTACGAGATAGTACTGCGCATCGTCGAGCCCGCGTCCCACGCCGAAGAAGAGCGCGAACAGCAGATTGCGATTGATGAGGCGATCGAGTCCATCGTGCCCGACGGACTGCTCCATCGCCTGGAACGCATCGCGCGTCAGACCCAGCAGGTCGCGCCAGCCGCGACGCCGCATGACGCCGACCGTGGCCTCGGCACCGTCGCGCTCCGGACCTGCCGCAATGAAGAATGCCATGCTCTGACTTTCGCCGGGTGCGACCGCAAGCGACCGCTCGATGGTGAAGCGCGCGTCGTTCGCGCTGCCGATGGACGAGCGCCACTCGCCGTCCGCCGCGATCGCGAGTGCCGCCAGACTGGGCTGCGAGCTGCCGTCGAGCACCAGGACACCATCGTCGCCAGCAATCACCCGGTGGCCATCGTCCAGTGTGCGCGGCGTGCGGACCCGAAGCTGCCGGTGACCGAGCACACCCTCCATCGCGACCGTGATCTCGGCGGCTTCGGTGCCGCGATTCTCAATGGCGATGGCGTAGACCGCACCAGCCGCGTCGGCATCGCGCCCGTACGGTGCAAACACGGTCCCGCGCAGCACGAGATGGTCCAGCGTGCAGGTGAAGGTCGGGATCCAGCCCAGTGCGCGTTCCCAGGCCAGGCCATTCCCACCGAGCTCACGCTCCGTGCCATTGATGCGTATGCGCAGGCGCAGCAATGGCGGACCTTTCGCATCCAGGAACTCGGCGGAGCCGGCGAACTCCACGGCGGCCCGCGCACCACGATGCAGCACGCCGAGCGCATACAGCGAACCGTCAACGGGGTGAATGCAGGGGAGGGTGAGCCAGTGGTTCCCGGTCACCTGCCACGGGATTGCTGTTTTCGGTAGGACGCGCACGGAGAAGGGGCTGGAGTCGTGGTCGCCATGCGGCACCACGCGACGTCTCGCACAATATACTGCGATAGCGCGCCGGCCCGCGCCTTCAAGTTGACAACGGACCGATCGCATGGCAGACTAGCCGCCAGGTCCCTGGGCACTGCATGGTGCTCGCCTTCGGTCCACGTTTCACCAGTCGGTTCGATCCGCCTCCTGTCTGTCGTCGCCCCTGTGCACCGCGTGCTGGCCGCCGCGCGCCGGCATGCCGCGCTCGCGGCGCTCGCGCTCGGGATATGGGCACCGGCCACACGTGCACAGGCAGTGCTCGGCTTCGGCGACGACGCGACGACGCTGCCCGCGGGAACTGTGCGGGGCATCGGCACGAACGATTGGGTCCGTTTCGAGCAGCGCTTCACCGCGCCCAGTGGAGCAAGCATCCGGACGCAATCGCAGATGCGGCGCACGCCGCTGGGGCTCGAGCTGGGCGTGACGAATCGGCTCACCATTGGCGGATCGATCACGGAGGCGGGCACCAAGGTCATTGCCGATTACTTCCCGGATAGCGCCGGCGCGATACACGCCGACTCGGCGCGTACGTTCGATCAGAGCGGCCTGGGGGATGCAGCGCTCTGGGCCAGATTCACCTGGCTCGGGGAGGTCACCGAGGCCCAACGCATTCGCGTCACCGGACTCCGTGTGCGCAGCGCCGTTCAGGCGCGCGTCCGCATCGGATCCGGTTCACCCGCCAATCCTTTCGCGCAGTTCGGCATTGGAACGGGCACGGGACAGAGTGCGATCGAAGTTTCATCGGCGTGGGATGTCATGGACGGCCATCACTTCTGGGCCAGCGTGGTGGGCCGCTACGGGCATACCCTGCCCGACACCCGCACGATCCGGGTGTCGCAACCCGGCGATCCTTTTTCCAACGTGGCCGGCGCGGTGAGCACGCGTCGTGCGCCGGGAAACTCCATCACGCTGGAGGCGACGCCGCGCCTGGTGCTGGGTGATTACTTCTCCATTGGCGCGCAGTATCTGTACGTGCATCGGGGCGCGGGCACCTTCACCGGAACGCTCGAGACGACCGACACGTCGGGTGCCGCCGTCCTGGTTGATGCGTCCGTCCTCGATGCGGCATCGGCGCTCACGCTGCACCGCCTGGGCTACGGAGTGGTCTTCTCGACGATCGCCGCGCACGTGGAGGGGCGCGGGGGTGTGCCGGTTGAGGTGAGTCTCTCCCGGTACCAGGATCTCCGCGTGTCCGGAGGTCGGCCCAGGCAGACCATGACGGTGCTGGGTGTGCGATTCCGGTTGTCGCTCTGGGGCAGCCGGACACGCACCGCCGCGAACAAGTAATCAGGCGCGTGCCCGCTTTCTGCCCCGAGGCGGCGCGGCGGCAACGAGCAGTTCGCGCGCGTGGGCCAGACTGGTTTCGCTCTCGGGATCGCCGCCCAGCATGCGGGCAACCTCGATCACGCGCGCATCGCCTTCCACGGCGTTCGTGTCCGCGGTGGTGATGCCGTCGCGCGCGCCCTTGCTGACGACGATGTGCTGATGTGCACGAGCGGCGATCTGTGGCAGGTGAGTCACGGCGAGCACCTGATGATGCGCCGCGACCGTTCGCATCAGATCGCCAACCTGCAGGCCGACCCGTCCACCAATGCCGACGTCCACCTCGTCGAACACGAGTGTGGGCACATGGTCGAGTCGCGCGAGAATCGTCTTGAGCGCGAGCATCACGCGTGACAGCTCGCCGCCCGACGCCACGCGCGCCAACGGGCGCGAGTCATGACCGACGTTCATGGCCACGCGAAACTCGACGTCCTCGGCACCATCAGACCCGATGTCCGCGCGCGGCACAAGCGCAACGGTGAGATGGCCGTCGCGCATGCCCAGCTCCGGCAGCAACGCGTCCACGTCGCGGGCGAGGCGCTGGGCCGCCGTGCGGCGGCGCTCGGAGAGTGTCGCAGCGGCCTGCCCCAGGGCGACGGCGGCTGCACTGCGCCGCGCATCGAGCTCTCGCAGATCCAGCGATCCGGCATCGATCAGCTCCAGCTCGGCGCGTGCACGCCTTCCGCGTTCCGTCACGTCGTGCAGCGTGGGGCCGTATTTCTTCATGAGCCGGAACAGCAGATCGCGCCGGCGGTGCACATCCTCGAGCCGCGAGGGATCGAGCTCCACGCCTTGCGCGTACGCGCCGAGCGCCGTCGCCAGCTCCTCGAGGCCGTAGAACGCCGCATCGTAGAGCTCCTGCAGGCGCTCGAGCGACGCATCGATGCGCTGAATGGCGGCGAGCGACCGCTGCACGTGCGCGAGTTGCGGCAGGATGGCATCCTCTCCGTCATCCAGCTGTGTCGCCATGCCTTCGGCGAGACTCTTCAGTTCTTCCGCGTGCTCCAGGCGTTTCGCCTCCTCATCGAGCCGCGCGTCCTCTCCCGGTTCGAGCCGGGCGGCGTCGATTTCGCTGGCGACGTGGCGCAGGTAGTCGGACTGCTTCTCCGCTTCGGCCCGGCGGGTCTCCAGCGCCTTCATCTCGCGGGTGACGGCGGAGAGTTCGTCGAAGTGCCGTCTCACGGTGGTCGCTTCACCTGACGCGCCACCAAAGGCGTCGAGGATCTCGCGCTGCGCCGACGCATCGAGCAGCGCCTGCGCCTCGTGCTGGCCGTGCAGATTCACGAGTGCGCGCCCCACGTCGGCGAGCATGGCGGTCGTGCAGGTGGTGCCGTTGATCCAGCCCCGCGCGCGGCCGGCCGCGGAGATCTCGCGCTTGAGTACCACGGTATCGTTCTCGAACGACACGCCGCGCCCATCCAGCATGGCGAGCAACTCCGTGCGGCCGGAGAGATCGAAAGTTCCCTCCACGGATGCGCGGTCCGCGCCGGTTCGAATGAGGTCCGCGCTGGCGCGTTCGCCCAGCAGCAACCCCAGCGCACCGATGATGATCGATTTGCCCGTGCCGGTTTCCCCGGTGAGCACGCTGAGGCCACCCGATAGCGGGAGCGTCAGAGCATCGATGATGGCGAGGTTCCTGATGCGCAGCTCAGTCAGCACACGTCCTGTTCGCCCCGCTCCCGCAGGCCGCCCCAGGCCAGCTTGCGACGCATCCGGGAGAAGAATGTCGAGTCGCGAAAATGTACCAGCAACACGGGCCGCTCCGCGCGGCGCACCATCAACGTGTCGCCGGGAAGAAAGGTGCTGCCGACCTGGCCATCGATCGTTACCAGAAGTTCGTCGGGCCCATCTTGCGCCTTCACGCTCACCTCGGCGCCGGCCGGCAGTACCACGGGCCGAACCGCGAGCGTATGCGGTGAAATCGGCGTGATGACAATCGAGTCGAGCGTTGGCACCACGACCGGTCCGCCAGCCGACAGGCTGTACGCCGTAGAGCCGGTGGGCGTCGCGATGATGAGTCCATCGGCCGCGTACGCGCCGATCAGCTCACCATTGACGGACACCCTGAGTTGCAGCACGCGCGCAAACCCACCCTTGTGCAGCACCACGTCGTTCAGGGCGCGCTGCCTGGCGTCGCCGTCGCGCGACGATCGCACCTCGAGTGCCATCCGCGACTGGATGGCATAATCGCCGGTGGCGAACCGATCCAGTGCGTCCTCGAGGTCGCTGCCCGCACACGCCGTGAGGAAGCCAAGCCGACCAAGGTTGATCCCGAGAATCGGGATCTGTCGCCCTGCCACGAGGCGCGCGCCGCGCAGCATGGTGCCATCGCCACCGAGCGTGATTAGCGCATCGATGCTGGCGGGATCATCCAGCTCGGCACCGTCCGCACCGGCGTCGCACAGCTCCCGTTCGTACGCGAGCGCCATGCCCAGCGCCGGAGCCCGTCGCTGCAGTGTCTCCAGCACTCCGGGCAGCCCCTCGTACCGGCGGTTGCCCACGACGCCAATGCGAGTCACCCGGTCATCGCCTCGCTCTCGAGCAGGGCGCGGAGCCGCTGCGCGATTCCAGCCGCATCGAGACCCGTCAGCTCGAGCTGGCGGCGCCGTGAGCCCTGCTCGATGAAGCGGTCCGGTGCGCCGTGTACCGCAACATGCACGGCCGGGTCGAGCTGTGCGATCCGTGTCGCCATCATCGCGCCAAATCCGTTCACCACTGTCCCCTCCTCCACGGTGAGAATGCGCGAGTGGTTGGCCACGATGGCGGTGAGCGTCACGTCGTCATGTGGCTTGAGAAAGCGACAGTTCACGACCGTGACGTTCAGTCCGTCGTGCGCGAGGGTGGCGGCCGCTTCGAGCGCGGGCAGCACCATGGTGCCCACCGCGAGAATGGCGCAGTCGGTCCCCTGGCGCAGCACCTCCCAGGTCCCGAAGGGCACCGGCGGAATCTGTGCAGCGGGCAAGGGCACATCGGGCGCGGGATCGCGCGGATAGCGCAGACACAGCGGCCCGTCCTCATGACCCAGGGCGGTGTGCAACAGCGCCAGCATCTCGGTCGCATTCTTCGGCGCGGTGACCGTCATGCCCGGCACCGCCAGCATGTACGCGATATCGTAGAGCCCCATGTGCGTGGGTCCGTCCTCGCCCACGAGTCCGGCGCGGTCCATGGCGAAGATCACCGGCAGGCGCTGGAGCGCGACGTCGTGAATGACGTTGTCGTACGCGAGCTGGAGAAACGTCGAGTAGATGGCACAGAGCGGTCGAAGCCCTCGCGTCGCCAGCCCCGCCGCGAAGGTGACCGCGTGTCCTTCCGCGATGCCCACGTCGAAGAAACGAGCAGGAAACGCCTTGCCGAACATTCCTGTGCCCGTTCCGGCGGGCATGGCGGCGGTGATCACGACCAGTCGTTGTTCCTCGGCGCCCAGCTCGGCGAGCCCCTTGCCAAAGGCCGCCGTGTACGCCGGGTTGGCGGTTGACGTCTTGAGCTGTTTCCCCGTTGCCGGATCGTGACCGGGCGGAAGCGCATGCCACTTCTCGCCATGATCACCCGCGGGAAATCCCTTCCCCTTTTGCGTGATGACGTGCACCAGGCGCGGAGTGCGCATGCCTTTCACCGCGCTGAACGTCTCCACCAGGGCATCGATGTCATGCCCGTCGATCGGGCCGAAGTAGCGGAAACCCAGCTCTTCGAACAACACACCAGGCGTGAGGAAGCTCTTCATGCTTTCCTCCCACTTGCGCACGATGCCGCCAATACCCGACAGCGGCCCCGGCAGCTCGTCCATCACGGTGCCGAGCGCGCCGCGCACGCGGTTGTAAATCGGATTGCGCTGGATGGAGCCAAGGTATTTCGAGATGGCACCCACGTTCGGCGCAATGGACATCTCGTTGTCGTTGAGGACGACCAGAATGTCGCGCCCGGACGCTCCGGCGTTGTTGAGCCCTTCGTACGAAAGCCCGCTGGTCAGTGCGCCATCACCCAGCACGGCGACCACGCGAAAATCGTCGTCCGTGAGGTCGCGTCCGACCGCCATTCCCAACGCCGCCGAAATGGCCGTTGCCGCGTGGCCGGCGCCGAATGCGTCGTAGTCGCTCTCGTCGCGCTTGAGGAACCCGGACAGGCCGCCCTCCTGGCGGAGCGTTTCGAAGCGTCCCTTGCGCCCCGTGAGCATCTTGTGCGGGTATGCCTGGTGCCCCACGTCCCAGACGATCTGATCGCGCGGTGCGTCGAAGACGTGATGCAGCGCGACGGTGAGCTCCACCACGCCGAGTCCGGCGCCGATGTGTCCTCCCGTGCGGGAGCAGCTGTCAATCAGCGCCGCGCGAATCTCGTGCGACAGCGTGCGGAGCTCATCGCGCGACAGCGACTTCAGATCGGCAGGAATGTTGATGCGAGGCAGAACCGGCATATCCACTCGGCGACGAAGGCTGAACTGAACTACGACGTGCGATCCACGACGAACTGCGCGAGACGGCTGAGCGCGGGCGTCAGCAGTCCGCCGGCCACGAGTGCGGCGCGTGCCTGATCCGCCAGCGCACTGGCCCGTGCCACGGCGCCTTCCACCCCGAGCAGCGCCGGAAAGGTACTCTTCCCCAGCAACGCGTCACGGCCGGCTGTCTTTCCCAGCTGTGCCGTGGTCGAGGTCGCATCCAGCACGTCGTCAGCGATCTGAAAGGCGAGGCCGATCGCATCGCCGAATCCCTGCAAGGCGTCGCGCTGCCGGCGCGTGGCAGCCGCGGCGATCCCGCCAATGCGAACCGATGCCGCCATGAGCGCGCCGGTCTTGGCGGCGTGCACGCATTCCAGCTCGGCCAGCGACAATACCCGCTCTTCCCCAGCCAGATCCAGCAACTGTCCGCCAACCATGCCGGCCGCGCCCGATGCCCGCATCAACTCTCGAACAATGTCGCTGCGCGAGTGCGCGGGCAACCCGAGGGCCAGCGCGGCATCGCCGGCCGCCTGCGCCGCCAGCGGTACCATGGCCACGCCCGCGACGGCAGCGACGCCAGTGCCGTGCCGGCGGTGCGTGGTCGGGCGCCCGCGTCGCACCTCGTCATCATCCATGCACGGCAAGTCATCGTGCACGAGCGAGTACGCGTGGACGATCTCCACTGACGCGGCGAGCGCGAACGCATCGCCAGCGCCGCCGCAGGCGCGGTAGGCGCCCAGTACGAGCAGCGGCCGGAGGCGCTTGCCCTCGCCCAGGAGGCTGTAGCGAATGGCGGCGGCCACCGCCGCGGGCAGATCGCCCAGCGAGCGGTCACAGAGCGCGACTAGCGCCGCATCCACCGCGGACCGGTCCGCGGCGGACTCCATCTCCGCGGGATCAGCGATTGAAGTCGGCAAGTCCGAGTGAACCATCTGCCTGTTCGACGAGCTGGCGGACGCTGGCTTCCGCCGCGCCCAGTGCAGCGGACGCAGTGCGGAGCCGCTCCACCCCCTCCTCGAAGAGCTTGAGGGCTGCATCGAGGTCGAGATCCCGCCGGTCCAGCGCCGCAATGATCTGCTCGAGTCGTTGAACGTCCTGCTCATATGCCATGTGTCACTCGCTCGTTTCAGGTGTCGCCGCGTCCGGTGCGGACAGCTCGGGCGCTCCCGTGGCCTGCGAGGGCACGCGGCCATCGCGCAGGACGAGCGCAAAGGCCAGTCCGGGAGAGAACTGGTGCGCACTCGTGAGCGGCTCGCCGTCCGCTCCCCGGGCCACCGCGAATCCGCGCGCGAGCGTCGCCAGTGGACTCAGTGCATGCAGTCGCCCCGCCACGGCCTCGAGTCGCGCGCGCCGTGATTCCACAAGCTGCTCGGCACACCGTCGCAGGTCCCGATGCGACAGCTCCAGCCGCGCGCGCATGTCCACGGCGCGTCCCGTGAGACCCCGTCGCAAGTTCCGCGCGAGCACGACAAGCCGGTCCCGTTCGTCCGCGAGCACCGGCACGGCGGCTTCCGCGGCCGCCGAGGGCGTCGCCGCGCGCAGGTCGGCAACGAGATCGCACAACGTGGTGTCCACCTCGTGCCCCACAGCGGAAATCGTGGGCGCGGCACACGCCGCGAGCGCGCGCGCCACGCGCTCGTCGTTGAACGCCCACAGATCCTCGCGCGCGCCACCGCCGCGCCCAATGATCACCGTGTCCGCCCCGGACCAGCGATTCACGCGAGCGAGCGCCGCGATCAGCTCGTCCGCAGCGCCGTCGCCCTGCACCTTCGCCGCAACGACGACGAGCTCCACCAGTGGCCACCGCCGCCGCACCACCGCAATGATGTCGCGCAGCGCCGCGCCATCCGGGCTGGTGATCACCGCGATGCGATGTGGAAACGAGGGAATTGGCCGCTTGCGCTCAGGTGCCGTCAGTCCATCGGCCTGGAGTCGCTTGAGAGAGAGTTCGAGTGCCTTGCGCCACAACCCGTCGCCAGCAGCCTCCATGGCGGTGATGACGAACTGCATGTCGCCGCGCGCGGCATACACCGAGAGCTGGCCGCGCGCCGATACCTGCATGCCGTCGTCCGGTGGCGCGGGAATGCGCTGTTGATTGCGCGACCAGACGACGCATCTGATCTGCGCCGTCGCGTCGCGCAGACAGAAATACCAGTGGCCATTGCGATGCGCCTTGAAGTCGCTCACTTCGCCGCGTACCCAGAGCGGCGTGAACGCGCCTTCGAGCACCGCCTTCGCTGTTTCCGTCAGCGTGGACACGGCGACCGCCTGCTGCGCGCTCTCTCCCGTGGCGTTTGCTGGCGCAGCGAACGTCGCAGCGCCCGCAGTGTCGACATCGGTCAGCGGCGGCGCGAAGAGGTCGGGCGCATCCGCAGCGGCGTCACGCGGATGGCGTGACGAAGCCCGGCCGCGAGCGGGTGTCATGCCGAGGCGGCGCGCTCCGCCGCGCGAATGGTATTGCGGAGGAGCACCGCGATGGTCATGGGACCCACGCCCCCCGGGACCGGCGTGATCAGCGACGCCACAGCGCGTGCGCCCGTGAACTCCACGTCGCCCACCAGGCGGTAGCCGTTCCGGGCGGAAGCATCCGCCACGCGGTTGATGCCGACGTCAATCACCACGGCGCCGGGCTTGATCATGTCGCCAGTGACCATGCACGGGCGGCCCGCCGCCACGATGAGGATGTCGGCCCGCCGCGTATGAGCGGCCAGATTCCGCGTCGCACTGTGGCACACGGTGACGGTGGCATTGGCACCGGGACCCGACTGTACCATCAACGCCATCATCGGCTTGCCGACGATGTTGCTGCGGCCCACGATGACGCACTCGGCCCCCTTCGTCTCCACGCCGCTTCGGACGAGCAGCTCCTGCACGCCGGCCGGCGTGCACGGCGCGAAACCATCGCGCTCGCCGATCAGCGTCTTGCCGACGTTCACGGGGTGGAATCCGTCCACGTCCTTGTGCGGCAGGATGCGCCGGATGATCCTGTCCGCGTCGATCTGCGGGGGCAGCGGCATCTGCACCAGGATTCCGTGAATGGCCGGGTCCGCGTTCAGGGCGTCCACCTGTGCCAGCAGTGCATCCTGTGACGTGGTTGCCGGGAGCCTGATTGTGACGCTGTGCATCCCGGCTTCCTCGCACGCCTTCCCCTTGCTGCGCACGTACACCGCGCTCGCCGGATCGTCGCCAACGAGCACGACGGCGAGACCGGGCTGCACGCCGCGGGCCGTCAGACGGGCGGCGTCGAGCGCGACATCCGAGCGAATCTCGCGCGCAATGGCAACGCCGTCGATGAGGCTAGCGGGCAAAGTCCACCGCCCGCTGCTCGCGAATCACCACCACCTTGATCTGTCCCGGATACTGGAGCTCGCCCTCGATGCGACGTGCAATCTCCTCGCTGAGAGATGCCATGCGAATGTCGTCCACGTCGTCCGGATTCACGATCACACGGATTTCGCGCCCGGCCTGAATGGCGAACACCTTCTCCACGCCGCTGTAGCTCCCGGCGATTCGTTCCAACCCCTCGAGACGCTTCACATACGTCTCGAAGGCTTCGCGACGCGCACCGGGGCGCGACCCGGAAATGGCATCGGCCGCCTGCACGAGCACCGACACTTCACTCTCGTGCGGGACGTCGTCGTGGTGCGCGGCAATGCAGTTTACGACGAGTGGATGCTCGCCGTACTTGGTGGCGACCTCGACGCCAAGCTGGACGTGCGTGCCCTCATGCTCGTGCGTGAGCACCTTCCCCACGTCGTGCAGCAGCGCGCCCCGCTTCGCCATCACGACATCGAGGCCCAGCTCGGCCGCCATGATGCCCGCCAGGTGCGCGGTTTCCTTCGAATGCTGCAGAATGTTCTGGCCGTAACTGGTCCGGTAGTACATGCGTCCCACGAGCTTGATC
>JBOHTE010000205.1:0-1623 GCA_050733555.1 Gemmatimonadaceae bacterium
GAACGCCGCCGCCATTGCCGTCAACACAGCTGAACTGTCCGTGCGAACCCTGCCCGTACAGGTTCTGGTACTCCGGCAGGTTCTGCATGTTGTCCCAGGTGTAGCTCGTGGTGAGCCGCGTCTGGATCTTGCCGTCGGTATTCGCGCCCTTCTTGGTGGTGATCACGACCACGCCGTTGGCCGCGCGCGCACCGTACAGCGCCGCCGCATTCGGGCCCTTGAGCACCGTGAGCGTGGCAATGTTGTTCGGATCGAGGTCGGACACCACACTGCCGAAGTCCCATCCGCCGCCGGCCGTGGAGCCACGGTCCTTGTCGGCGATGGCGGTGCCATCCACGATGAACAGTGGCTGGTTGGAGCCCGCGATCGAGTTCTGTCCACGGATCACGAAGCTCGTGGAGCCGCCCTGCGTGCCGGAGCTCGTGATCGTGACGCCCGAGACCTTGCCCTCGAGCTGATTGATGAGGTTGGTGTCATGCGTGGAGTTGAGCTCTGCGCTGCTCAACTGCTGCTGGGCCGTACCGAGCTGGCTCTTCTGCTTTTCCTGGCCCAGCGCCGTCACCACGACACCCTGCAGCACGACCGGGTTGCTCGCCAGCACGAAATCCTGCGAGATCTCGCCGGCGTGAAGCGTGATGTTCTGCAGGCTGGCCTTGTAGCCGATCAGTCGTGCCGTCACGACGACCGTTTCGCCGTTGACCCTGGACGCAGGCACGGTGAACTGGTACCGTCCGTCGTCCTTGGTAAGGCTCCCCATGCCGCCGGGGATGAATACGCTGGCATTCGGCAGCGGATTCCCCGACTCGCTCAGGACTCGCCCGCTGATCGTGGCCGCGCCCTGCGCTGCTGCCACTGCTGGCAGCAACGAGACCGCGCACACGGCGGCGAGAATCGTACGAAGATGACTTCTCATTCCTCCTCCTTGCTTCCCCTGATAGGTGGAAGGGTACACCTGCGGTGGTTACTTCTGGTCCGGAGTCTCACGCGCCTCGGGGCTCCGCCGGGGTGAGGGCGATTCCGGTACGTTCACCCGCTGCATCGGCCGAAGGCGGGTGACTCTGCGACTCGCAAACGCGTTCCGCCGCGGCTCGGGCGGGAGTTCGCAAGGCAGAAGACAGTGGCTTGCGCATCAGTTGCGCAGCCAGATCGTGGGGTGGACGGCAGCATGCCCGGCTGGGCTGGATGCCCGCGCCAGGGGACGATCTCACCCGCGCACACTGACGCGGGCAGACGTGCCGCTGAAAATGACAAGTAAGATCTCGGTTACCGTGGAGCAGATTGGAACGCGTGAACAAGTGTCCACGCTTGCATCAAGCAAAATATTGGAGCAGGACAATCTCGACAGTTGGAACTGATGCGAGTCACCCAGCGTATAGCAGGGACTACGACGGGGTACAGCACTGAGTGTATCCGCCATCAAAGCCCATGACTAATAAGTGCCTGTGAATGACCCGTCAAGCCACTGTCGCGGATGAGCCCGGCAATATGGAAAGTGCACGCGCTGGCGGCTCGCTCACTGACGCTCTGGCCGCGCGCTACACCCTGGAGCGTGAGCTTGGGCACGGTGGAATGGCCGCCGTGTTCCTGGCGGAAGATTTGAAGCACGGCCGCAAGGTCGCCATC
>JBOHTE010000206.1:0-8683 GCA_050733555.1 Gemmatimonadaceae bacterium
CGCCGCACGGCGTGCGTGCGCATTCCGCATCGCTCGAGTCGCTCGCGGAGTGCGTCAACCTGTTGATCGGCCACACCGGGCCGGGTCGTGATCACCATGGGAATCCTCTTGGCCGCTACATGCATCGTTGGGGGAGAAACAAAAAAAGCGGCCCGTCAGGTGACGGGCCGCGCGGGCATCAGGTCTGTGCTGGTGAGTCAGCTCTGCACAACGCTCCGCCGCGGGCCCGTGAGGGGTCCGAAAAAGTACGCGGCGTAAAAGTATGAGCGTTGCAGCATGGTAGCACGCATGGTAGACACGTGCATGGAGCGCGTCAAGAGGGGAAGGCGGCTGCGCCCGGAGGTTGACCACGAGCCGGGGAAGCGGCAGACTGCTGAATGACGTCCCGCATCGCGGCATTGGTGGTGATGTTGATGTCTCCCACGCACAGCACCAAACCAGAGATGGCGACCATGCAGAGATTGCGACGCATCACCGGCCTGTTACTGTATTCGGGCAGTCTCACCGCCGCTGTCCTTGGCGCGGCCCGGCTGACATTCGGCATTGCCATTGGTCTTCCGTCAGGGCCGACGCTGCCGCTTGGCTCCGCCGATCCCGCGTTGCCGTTCGCCGTGTCGGTGATGCTCTTTCTTTTTGGCGCCGCGCTCGCCCCGCCGGGCAGGCGTGCCAGGGCGCGTTTCGCTACAAACAGACAGTCGTCGGCCGGACTCGCCGGACAGCCGCCGGCCGGACTCGACGGACAGCCGCCAGCCGGGCTCGGCGCCGGTACGCCGCGGTTCGATGCGCCAGTGCATGACGCGGAGCGGAATGCGACAAGCCCAACGCCTCCGCCGCCGAATCCGGTTCTCTAGCGTGTGATGACTACGCCGAATAATCAGCCGGTCCGGCCCACGGGGGCAGATGCATCAGCTCCGTCCATTCACCCGGTGGTGATTGGTGCCGCCGAAGTGCCGGAGCGTCGCGGCACCGTGGCATTCCTGGCGAGCATCAAACGGGATGGCGCCTGGACGCTGCCCCGGCTCTTTCGCGTGGTGGTGTTCATGGGCGAGGTCAAGATCGACCTGACGCGTGCGCGTATTGGCGCCGGCGAATCGCGCATCGAACTCAAGGTGATCATGGGCAACATCACGGTGCTCGTGCCGCCCGATATTCGCGTAGAGTATGATGTGGACCCCACGATCGGCAGCTTCGACGTGCGGCGCGAAGTCGAGAGTTCGACGGACAGCAATGCGCCCTTCGTCCACATCAGCGGCAGCGCGTTCATGGGCGCAGTGGAGGTCAAGATCGTCGATCCGAACTCGCCGAAGCGCAGATTGAATTGGCGGTCGCTGCTGCGGGGGGGCTGAACGCTCGTCGGTTTCCGGGCGTGAGCGGCGTCCATTGCGGGTCGCGCCTGGATTGGGAATAATGGGAGATCGCTTCTCCCCGCCTCGCAATGACTCAACGGCCGCACCGTGTCCCTGCACTTGATTTCACCGCCCGCAGCGATGAACAGCTCGCGGTGGAGCGTGTGCGTGAGGGCGATGCGCTGGCGCTCGAGATGATCTTTACGGCATTCCGCGAGGAGCTGCTCGCGCATGCCCGGCAGATCGTGCAGTCGCCGGCGGTTGCCGAAGAAGTCGTGCAGGATGTCTTTCTGGCCATCTGGATGGCGCGGGAGCACTGGAGCATCCGGACGTCGCTGCGTGCCTATCTCTGGCGCGCCGTGCAGAACGTGGCCACGCGCGCCGGCGCGTCGCGTACGCGCGGTCCGGCGCGAGGCATCCTGCTCGAGCATGCCGAGCGCGCCGTGCCGGCCCGCTTCGCGGACAGCGCGGTCGCGCCCGACCGTCGGGCCGAGAATTCGGCGCTCGCCGATGCGGTGGAGCAGGCGACACGTATCATGCCGCGACGCGCGCGCGAGGTGTTCACACTCAGGCATCTGCACGATCTGTCCAATCGCGACATCGCGTCGGTGCTCGGCATTTCCCTCAAGACCGTCGAGACACACATGACGCGCGCACTCTCCACCCTGCGGAAGCGGCTGGCCGGCTGGCGCGACTCGGGGTAACCGTGCCGTGCATCCCTCTCATCTGTCATGCGGGACGATTCCGGCGACGTGCACAGCACGCCACGAGGCGTGAACCCGACCGATCGGTTTCCGGGTCATGACGGCATGCCGCTCGCCGTGCTGCGCCGGTCCGTGCGCGGCGAAAGCACCACGGGCGAACGGCGGCGCGTGGATGCCTGGGCAGCAGCGGACCCCGAGCGGCAGCGCTATCTGGATAGCTTGCGACGCCTTCGCGCGCGCGCGCCCGCAGATGGCGGCGCGCACACCGACGCAGCGTGGCGGCGCCTCGCCAGCCATCTCGAAATGCCGTCGCGCGCCAGAACGCCCGGACGACCGGCGACGCGTCGCGCGATCCTCGTCGCGGCGTTCGGCACCATGGCGGTGCTGGGTGCCACACTACATCGGCGCACGGCCCCGGTGCGGCCGTCTCCCGCGGCTGCGCCGGTCATGCGGCTCATCGCCACCACCAAGGGGCAGCGTGCCGAGATCCGGCTGAGTGACGGCAGCAACGTCACCCTCGGCGTGGATAGCCGACTGCGGTTCGCCGCGAACTTCGGCGTGCAGGCGCGCGACCTCTATCTGGAAGGTTCGGCCTACTTCAACGTCGTGCACGACAGCACGCGTCCCTTCCGGATTCACACCGCCACCGCCGTCACGGAGGACATCGGGACGCGGTTCGTCGTGACGGCATATCCCGAAACCCACAGCACGACTGTAGTCGTGACGGCAGGACGCGTGTCACTGCGCCCCGCACACACCGTCGCGGTGCCAACAGTGAATCTCACCTCGGGAGACCTGGGACGCGTGACGGCGAACGTCCGCGTGCCCGAGGTGCGCGCGGTGGATACCACCACCTACACCGCCTGGATGCAGGGCCGCCTCGTATTCCACGACACGCCACTGGTGGATGTCGTGGCCGAGCTGCGGCGCTGGTACGACGTGGATATGCGGATCGGGAGTCCGAAGCTGGCGCGCATTCCGTTGAGCGCGTCGTTCACCGTGGAGTCGTTTGATCAGGCTGTGAAGGTCGTGACGACTGTTCTTCCGCTTCGGGCAGTGCGGCGGGGGAACGTCGTCACGCTGTATGACCGGTAGGTGCGTGTATGACCGGCACCGGGTCCGGATTGGCGAGTCATTTCAAGGGGGAGATCATGCGCCAGCACGTCAGAACATGGATTGCAATTGGCACGGCAGTGGTGACAGCCTGGGCGGCATACCCGCGGTCCCTGGCCGCGCAGCACGGTCAGACAGACCTCGCGGACAGGGCCCCGCGGTTCCTGGCGCAGCTGTCGCATGGCGCTGTACCGGTCGACCTCGCGCGCACGCCAATTCTGCAGCATCGCATCGCGCTCGATCTGCGCGGAGCCACGATCGCCACCGCGCTCGACGCCATTGCGGATGCCACCGGGCTGCGCTTCGCCTACAGCCGCGCGGATGTGCCCGTGGAACAGCCGGTCCGCCTCGCCGCACGCGACATCACCGTTGCCGCCGCACTCACCGAAGTACTGCTCGGTACCTCGCTGGACGTGGTGCTCACGAATGACGGGCAGGCCATGCTGGTGAAACGCGCGATCCCGCACGCCGCCGCAGCCGGCACCGTATCCGGCACTGTCATGGCCGCGGCGAACGGCGAGGCGCTGCAAGGGGCGCAGGTCTCGCTGGTCGGCACGCGCCTGGGCGCGCTCGTGAAATCCGACGGCCGCTATGCCTTCTCCGCACCTCCAGGACGCTATCTGCTGCGCGCACGCCTGCTCGGCTACGAGCCCATGCAGGACAGCATCACCGTGGCGGATGGTCAGACCACGCAGCACAACTTCCAGCTCAGGACGTCGCTGGCGAGTCTCAACGCCGTCGTCGTGACCGGCACCCGGCAGCCAGGTCGCACGGCCGTGGATGCGCCCGCGCCAGTGGACGTATTCACCGCCCAGGACATCCGCCAGAGCGGCGCGACGGAGACCAGCCAAATTCTGTCGCTGCTGGCGCCGTCGTTCAATTTCCCGCGTCCCACGGTGACCGACGGCACCGATCACATCCGGCCGGCCACGCTGCGCGGGCTGAACTCGGACCAGGTGCTCGTGCTGATCAACGGGAAGCGGCGTCACAACAGCGCGCTCGTCAACATCAACGGGAGCGTGGGACGCGGCTCCATGGCGGTGGATCTCAACGCCATCCCGCCCGAAGCCATTGACCACATCGAGATTCTGCGCGACGGCGCAGCGGCGCAGTACGGGTCGGACGCGATTGCCGGCGTGATCAACATCATTCTGAAATCCGACGCGCCGGGCGAAATCTCGGCGCAGCTCGGGCAGACCGGGCGCGACGACGGCCGCACCGGTGTGGTGGACGGCAGCTACAGCTTCGCGTTCCCCAGGAGCGGCTACCTCAACATCAGCGGGGAGTACCGCAGCCGCGACAGCACCAATCGCAGCGGGCCGGACAGCCGCGTGCAGTATCTGGACGGCGATCCGCGCAACGACATCGCGTCGCTCAACAATCGCATCGACAGTTGGGTGGGTGACCCCCGCCTTCGCGGCGGCTCGGGGATGTTCAACCTCGGGGTCCCGCTCCAGGGCAGCACCGAGCTGTATGCCTTTGGCGGATTCTCCTACGAGCGCGGTCTCGCCGCTGGCTTCTTCCGCCGCGCACTGGACGATCGCACCGTGCGCGCGCTCTATCCGAATGGTTTCCTGCCGCTCATCGGGAGCCACATCTGGGATCTGTCCGAGGCGACCGGTGTGAAGGGCACGCTGAGCGGCTGGAACTGGGACCTCGGCAGCGTGTTCGGCCGGAACAGCTTCCGCTACGACGTGGACAACAGCGCCAACGTGTCGCTGGGCACGGCGAGCCCCACGACGTTCGATGCCGGTACCATGATCTTCGATCAGTGGACGACGACGCTCGACGTGCAGCGTGGCTTCGACGTGGGCTGGTCACAGCCGCTCAGCGTCGCCTGGGGCGGGGAATTCCGGCGTGATCACTACGCCATTCACGCGGGAGATGATGCATCGTGGATGGATGGCGGCGTTCCGATTCTCGACGGCCCGGACTCCGGCAACGTCGCCGCCACGGGGTCGCAGGTCTTCCCGGGCTTCCGGCCGTCGGACCAACAGAACGCCTCACGCACCAACGTGGCGGCGTACGTGGATCTGGCCGGGAATCCCACGCCGGAGCTCCTCATCGACCTCGCCGGCCGGGCCGAGCATTACAGCGACTTTGGCGGTACGGTCACTGGCAAGCTCGCCATGCACTACGAACCAGTGAAGGGCTACGCGCTGCGCGGCTCCATCAGCAACGGCTTCCGCGCGCCATCACTCGGCCAGGAGTATTTCTCCACGACGTCCACCAACTTCATCGCCGTCAACGGCGTCGCCACGCCATTCGACATTCGCACCTTCCCGGTCACGAGCCCGGAGGCACAGGCGCTGGGCGCGAAGCCGCTCAAGGCCGAGACATCACACAACTACGGCATTGGCATCGCACTCCAGCCCGTGTCGAATCTGTCGTTCACGGCCGACTACTACCGGATTGACATTCAACATCGCGTCGTACTCTCGGGCAATTTCATTGGCGCGGACATTCAGCAACTGCTTCAGGATGCCGGATTCGCGGGAGTGAGCGGCGGGCGCTTCTTCACGAACGCGATCAGCACTCGTACAGAAGGGCTGGATCTGGTGCTGCAAACCGGCGCGAGTCTCGGATCGGCGGGCACGCTGCGGTTCACCGGCGGCTATAACCACAACTACACCCACGTGACGCACGTGGATTCCACGCCACCGGAGCTCGCGGCGCACCAGCAGGTGCTGTTTGACCGGACGCAGTTCGGACTCACGGAAGTGGCGCAGCCGCACGACAACCTGCGTCTCAGCGCCGACTGGGACATCAGGCGGTTCGGCATGGTGTTGGCGGAGTCCCGATACGGGTCGGTCACCGGCATTGCCACCACACCGGCAAATGACCAGACTTACAGCGCCAAGTGGATTACCGACCTGTCGCTGTCCTGGCGCTTCCCGAACGGGCTGAGATTCACCGCTGGTGCGGACAACGTGTTCGATGTCTATCCGGACCGGACCATCGCCGCGAATTCGAGTGGCGGGATCTTCGTGTACAGCGGACTGTCGCCGTTCGGCTACGACGGAGCGTTCTACTACGTTCGCCTTTCCATGGGATTGTGAGTCATTGATGTCGAGACTTTCCTGGCGTATTGCGCCATCACTGATTGTGCTGGCGGCGTTCGCCGCGGGGTGCCATGCGCCGAGTGCCGCGCCCGCACCTGCTCCCACGAGCGTTCCCGCAGCCGCGCGCGCGAATGCGCCGGCGCCGTATCCGGCTGGCTGGCCGCTGGCGACCAATGCCGCATCGCGCGCCGTGCACGGGTCGCACGCGATGATCGTGAGCAACAGCGATCTGGCAAGCGCGGCGGGCGTGGAGATCCTGCGCGAAGGTGGCAATGCGGTGGACGCGGCCGTGGCCACCGGCTTCGCGCTTGCGGTGACGTTTCCGCAGGCCGGGAACATCGGTGGCGGCGGATTCATGGTCATTCGCATGGCCGACGGCCGCGCTGCCGCGCTCGACTACCGTGAGATGGCGCCCCTCAGTGCGACGCGCGGCATGTACGTGGACTCGAGCGGTCATCTCACGATGAAAGGACGTGTCGGGCCGCTCGCATCCGGCGTACCTGGGGCAGTGGCCGGGATGGCGGCTGCGCTGCGCAGGTACGGCACGCTGCCGCTCGCGAAGGTGATGCAGCCGGCGATTCGACTGGCGGCGGAGGGATTCCCGGTTGACAGTGCGCTGTCGCGAGCGCTGGTGGGAGCGCAGAAGCTGATCACGCCGTACGAGGGGGCTTCACTCTTCTATCCTGGTGGCCATGCACTGGCGCCGGGCACACGTCTCGTCCAGACGGATCTCGCGCGCACGCTCAGCCTCATTGCCGAGCACGGCCCATCGGCATTCTACACCGGGCCGGTGGCGGACAGTCTGGTTGCCGAGATGGAGCGCGACGGCGGAAACATCACCGCCGCTGATCTCACGAATTACAAGGCGGAATGGCGCACACCCATCGTCGGCTCGTATCGGGGCGATACGCTGGTCGCCATGCCGCCATCGTCCAGCGGCGGCACCACGACCATTGAGTCGCTGAACATTCTGGAGACGTGGCCGACACTTCCCCCGGCGGGCAGCGCCGCCGCGGTGCACGATGTGGCTGAGGCATTCCGGCGCGCGTTCATTGACCGGAACCGTGAGCTGGGTGACCCGGCGTTCGTCAAGAATCCCGTGGCGCGACTCACGAGCAAGACGTACGCCGACTCGCTGCGCACGACGATCGTGGCGGGGAAGGCGTCGAAGACACCCGCGTTCGACGCACACGGCGAATCCATGCAGACCACGCACTATTCGGTGGTGGACGGCCAGGGCAACGCGGTCGCCACGACCACCACGCTCAATGGCTATTTCGGATCGGGCGTGTACGTGCGCGGCGCGGGTTTCTTCCTGAACAACGAGATGGATGACTTCACGTCGCAACCGGGCACGCCGAACCAGTTCGGACTGGTGCAGGGCGAAGCCAATGCCATCGCGCCGGGCAAGCGGATGCTGAGCGCCATGTCGCCCACCATCGTCGTGGGCAGGGATGGCAAGGTGCTGCTCGTGGTTGGCGCAGCGGGCGGTCCGACCATCATCACGGCAACGACGCAGATCATTCTCAACGTGGTGGATCACCACATGAGTCTGGCAGATGCAATGGCGTTCCCGAGGATTCACGAGCAGGCACTCCCCGACAAACTCGTGTACGAGCGTGGCGGGCTGTCGGATGCCGTGGCGGACTCGCTCACGGCGATGGGCTACGAGCTTGCGCCAGTCGGTCATCTGGCCAACGCGAATGCCGTGATGCGCGTGCCTGGCGGCTGGGTGGGCGTGGTCGAGCCGCGGGGAACTGGTGGCGCAGCGGGATACTGATTGACGCAGGGAGTCAGCAACCGGGAAGGGGAACGAAGAGGAATTCCTCGTGCCCCCCCTGGCCCTTTCGCACTGGCGCAGCGTGCGCAAGCGGTGGCGCCGGGTACGCGCATTCGTGTAGCGGGCACATTCATCCAGAGCGAGACGGGGACGATGCTGTCGTATGGCGAGGACACGCTCACATACCTCAGGAGTGGGTCCACCGACACCACGTCGGTCGCCACCAGCGGCATTAGCCGACTTGAAATCAGCAATGGGCGGCACCATCGTGTCCTGCATGATATGGCGATGGGAGCGCTAGGAGGAATCGTGGTGGGCGGAATCGTCGGTGCAGTGACGTATCGGAAGCCAAACTGCCCCTCGAATCCGAGCGATAGCTGGGACTTCTGCGGGCTGTTTGACTCCGGTGTCGGAGGTAACACGGCAGCCGGTTCGATTCTCGGCGCAGGCGGCGGCGCTCTGGTTGGCGCCGTCGTGGGGCTCGTCACCCGCTCCGAACGTTGGCGGCCCGTCTCGCTGGATTCCCATCGACTTCAGGCGATTGTCGCGCCAGCGCCCGGCGGTATCGCCATGGGAGTGCGGCTGGCTATGTGAACACGATCGCTCCAGGGTGCTCCAGTGGGTGAGCGGACAGCGGGAAGGGACCAAACCAGACCCTGCGTGAGCACGGGTCTGGTC
>JBOHTE010000207.1:0-5152 GCA_050733555.1 Gemmatimonadaceae bacterium
CGGGAGGAGCCGGTGCCGTACTCCTTTCCGGCGATCACGATGAGCGGCGTGCCGGCCTGCTGGTACTCCATTGATGCGTCGAAGATGGTGGTGGCCTGTGCCCCCGGCGCCGTGGCGGTCCAGCCACCTTCCGTGCCGGGCGCCAGCTCGTTTCGCAGCCGGATGTTGGCGAAGGTGCCACGCATCATCACTTCATGGTTGCCGCGGCGCGATCCGTACGAGTTGAAGCCCGATGGCTTCACGCCCTGCGCGATCAGCCACTTGCCGGCCGGGCTCGAGGCGGGAATGGAGCCCGCGGGTGAAATGTGGTCGGTCGTGATGGAATCGCCGAGCATGGCGAGCACGCGTGCGCCGGCGATGGGTCGCACGCCGGGCGGCTCCGCCGTCATGCCCTGGAAGAAGGGCGGATTCTTCACGTACGTGGACGCGTCGGACCAGGTATAGCGATCGCCAGTGGGCACGGGGAGCGCCTTCCAGCGATCGTCACCTTCGAACACGTTGGCGTACTGGCGCGTGAACATCTCGCTCTTCACGGAGGTGAGAATCGTTTCCTCCACTTCGGTGGAGCTCGGCCAGATGTCCCGCAGGAACACCGGGCCGTCCGTGCCGATGCCGAGCGGTTCCGAGAACAGGTCCATGTCCATACGACCGGCGATCGCATAAGCCACGACGAGCGGCGGCGACGCGAGATAGTTGAATCGCGTGAGCGGATTCACGCGGCCCTCGAAGTTGCGATTGCCCGACAGGACGGCGGCCACGACGAGCTTGTTCTCTTCAATCGCCGTCGCGATGGGTTCGCTCAGCGGCCCCGAATTCCCAATGCAGGTCGTGCACCCGTATCCCGCCAGATAGAAGCCGAGCGCGTCCAGTGACTGGGTGAGGCCGGCCTTGTCGTAGTAGTCCGTCACGACCTTGGAGCCCGGCGCAAGACTCGTCTTGACCCAGGGCTTCACGCGCAACCCCATCGCCACGGCCTTCTGTGCGAGCAGCCCCGCTGCAATCATCACCGATGGATTGGATGTGTTCGTGCAGCTCGTGATCGCGGCAATGACGACCGCGCCGTTGCGCAGCGTGAACTGCTGACCGTCCATCGTCACGCTGACGCCGCTCTGCGCATGTGATGTGTCGGTCGCACTCGCCGTCGCGACGGCCGTCGAACCGGCCGACGCACTCGCCACGGCGGCGCCGGCCTTCGCGCCAGTGCCCATGCGGTCCAGTTCGTCCAGCAGCGCGTCGTTGAACATCTGCTTCGCGGCCTTGAGCGGTACACGATCCTGTGGGCGCTTGGGACCGGCGAGACTCGGCTCCACCGCACCGAGATCCAGCTCGATGGTGTCGGTGAAGACGGGGTCCGGCGTGTCGTCGGTGCGGAAGAGCCCCTGCAGCCTGCAGTACGACTCCACGAGCGCTGCCTGATGCGCGCTGCGTCCCGTGAATCGGAGATAGCGCACCGTCTCCGCATCCACGGGGAAGAATCCCACGGTGGCCCCATACTCCGGCGCCATGTTGCCGAGCGTCGCGCGGTCCGCGAGCGAGAGCGAGGACAGCCCGGCGCCGTAGAACTCGACGAACTTTCCGACCACCTGCTTCTTGCGCAGCATCTGGGTCACGGTGAGCACCAGGTCCGTGGCGGTCGCTCCCGGCGGCAGCTTGCCGTGCAGCTTGAATCCTACGACGTCGGGAACGAGCATGGACAGCGGCTGGCCCAGCATGGCCGCTTCCGCTTCGATGCCACCAACGCCCCAGCCCAGCACACCGAGGCCGTTGATCATCGTCGTGTGCGAATCGGTGCCCACCAGTGAATCGGGATAGGCCATGCGCTCGCCATTGGCTGCATCGCTGAACACGGAGCGGCCCAGATATTCGAGATTCACCTGGTGGCAGATGCCGGTTCCGGGCGGCACCACGTTGAAGTTGCGGAACGCGCTTTGTCCCCAGCGCAGGAAGGCGTACCGTTCCTGGTTGCGCTCGAACTCCTTTTCGGTGTTGATGAGGAACGCGGCCTCGGTTCCGTACTCATCGACCTGCACCGAGTGGTCAATGACGAGATCGGCTGGTTGCAGCGGGTTGATGCGCGTGGGGTCGCCGCCGAGCTGCGCGATGGCGTCGCGCATGGCCGCGAGATCCACGACGGCGGGCACACCGGTGAAGTCCTGCAGCAGTACGCGCGCCGGCCTGAAGGCGATTTCCTGCTCCACGCCGGCCGCGACGTCCCACCGTGCCAGCGCCTCGATGTCCTCGCGCTTGACGAACGCGCCGTCCTCGTCGCGAAGCAGATTTTCGAGGAGCACCTTCAACGAGAATGGCAGCCGGCTCACGGTGGCGCCGGGCAACTTCTCGAGCGCGTCGAGACGGAACATCGTGTACGACGTCCCCTCGACGTCGAGCGTCGAGCGGCTTCCGAATGAATCAAGAGTGCGCATGTCGTGCTCTTGGCTTGTCGCGCCCGCTCTGGGCGAACGCGGTCCTGAACGGAGCCACTGCGCGTCGTGCGCGCAGGCTGTGTGCAATCTAGTCAGCGCGGGTGGCAGCGGGCAGCCAGCGACACTTCGCTTTCACCGGGCCGCTGCCGTGCAGCCTTCATCGCGCCGCTGCTTTACAGCGTTGATGGTGTTCCGTAGCTTGAGCCGTCCAATGCCGCCGGAACCCCAGTGCATCCAGATGAACTGCTCACGCGAGGAGCGCCGTGAGCATTGACGCGAACGGAGTGAGCCGCCGCGCGTTCGTGCGCACGCTGGCCGGAGCGCTCACCGCGGGCGGCATTGCCGCCGCATGCGCGCGCGCGGCGGACGCGTCGGTACCGCGGGCGGATCCCGCGAGCGCGACGCCGACAGAGCGTGCCAGTCGCCTCGGCGCCATTGGCGTACAGCTCTACTCGGTGCGCGACCTCATGGACAAGGACGTGGAGGGAACGCTCGCGGCGCTCTCAGCGATCGGCTATCGCGAGGTGGAGTTCGCCGGATTGCACGGCAGGACGCCCGCCGATCTGCGCGGCATGCTGGAGCGGCATTCGCTCGTGTCGCCATCCAGCCATGTTGCGCTCGAGGACGCGCAGAAGAACTGGGATCGCACGCTCGCGGATCTCACCACGTTGGGCAACACCTTCGTGGTCATTCCGTGGATCGACGACACGTATCGCACGGTGGACGGGTACAAGCGCGTGGCCGCGATGTTCAACACCGCGGCGGCCGCGTCGCGCAAGGCGGGACTCCAGTTCGCCTATCACAACCACGACTACGAGTTCGCGCCGGTGGAGGGCCAGCGTCCGTATGACATTCTGCTCGCGGAGTGCGACGCCGATCTGGTGCGCATGGAGATGGATCTGTACTGGATCGTGAAGGGCGGCGGCGATCCGCTGGCGTACATCGCCAGATATCCGGGACGGTTTCCGCTTGTCCACGCCAAGGACATGGCGAAGAACGGCGACATGGTGGACGTGGGGAAGGGAACCATAGACTTCAAGGCGATCTTCGCACAGACGGCGAAGGCGGGGATCAGGCACTGTTTCGTGGAGCACGACAATCCGCCACGCCCGCTGGAGGACCTGCGGACGAGCTACGAGTATTTGCGCCAGCTGACGTACTGACGCGGACCGCACGGAGATTCGTCACCCACCGGAGCTGATCCCATGCGAAAATTCCTCAGCGCGCTCGCGCTTGCCGCAGGCGTTCTGGCGTGCAGCGTCTCCACCAATCCGTCGCCCAACGCCGACAGCCTGCTCGTGGGCACGTGGACGGCTGACACGGCCGATATTCACATCAGCCTCAACCTGGATCAGGCAGGTTGCAGCTTCGACCCAGGCGCCGGGGTGACCGGGGAGTACATTTGCACGTCGCTGGGTCAGGGTTCATTTCACGTCATGACTCCCGCGGTCCAAGGGAATTTCTCGGCAAGCGCCAGCTATGACCACGTTCCGGGAGAGCTGGCATCGGTCCCTTACGTGCAGTTCAGCATGGACGAAGGCAGTGGGACGTTCGCGGGCGCCGCCCTGAGTGCCACGATGCCGGACTCCTCACACCTGGTGGGTGAGATCAGTCCGGTCGCGGGCGTGAAGGACTTCGTGTTCGGGGCGGACAGCGGCATCACCCTGACCTTCACCAGGCAGTAGCGCAGCCGGCCACCAGTTCCAGCTTCCCGCAAGCCGCAGCAGTGCAGGGCCCACGGCCATGCGCACCACCGTGGCGTCAATGAACACCGCGGCGGCCAGCGCAAAGCCCAGCATCTTCATCAACAGGAAGCCGCCCTGCATGAACGCGCCGAATGCGACAATCATGATGGCTGAGGCACTCGTGATCACGCCGCCGGTTCTCGCGAGTGCTTCTACGAGCGCCGCGGGTTCGCTGAACCCCGCCCGCCGCGCTTCCGCCACGCGCGCCACGAGAAAGATCTCGTAGTCCATGCTCAGGCCGAACACGATGCAGAACACGATGACGGGCACGGCGGGAAAGACACCTGACACCGGTGCAGACAGTCCGATCATGTGTGCGCCGTAGCCATCCTGAAACACCAGCACGAGGGCACCGAACGCCGCTGCCACCGACACGAGGTTCAGCGCCACGGCCTTGAGCGGAATGAGCACGGACCGGAACCCGATGCCCAGCGCCAGCAGCGTCCCGCACACGATGAGCCCCACCAGGTACGCAAAACGTCCCTCCACGGCCCGTTCGTAGTCCACGTTGAATGCGGGAAGGCCGCCAACGAGCAACCGCGCGCCGTGCACGCCGGTTACGGTCGCCGCGTTCACCGTGCGCAGTGCGCGCACCAGTGCCGCGAGTTGCGCCGGGTCGATATCCTCGCGCGGCAGCGCTTCGACCAGCGCCGCCGCGCCATCGGCGCTCACGAACGTGCGCCGAATGCTCGCCGGAATGTCGTCGCTCACGTCGGAGTCGGGCTGCTGTCCCTGCGCGAGATCCGGGAGCGAGCGCACGCGCGCGATGCCAGGGTCGCGCTGCAGATACGCCGACAGACGTCGCGTGCCATCCCAGCCCGCCGGCTGCAGCGCGTTCACGCCGGGAGGCAGCTCCAGCACCACGCGCACCGACTGGATCACTGCACCATCTCCCATGCGCTGCAATTCGTGGAGCGCGCGCGAGGACTCCATGTCCGGCGGCAGCCAGTCGCCGCGCGGCATCCCGGTGTCCAGTCTCCTGGC
>JBOHTE010000208.1:0-6345 GCA_050733555.1 Gemmatimonadaceae bacterium
AGGCCTCAATCCGCCCGTTTCACATCCCTGCGCACGCCGCGTGCGGGCGTGCGCCGCGCGACTACACCACCAAGCGGTGAGAGCCGCCGTTTGCGGCGCTTCTGCTCGTACATCAACGTATCGGCGCGGTCCAGCAGGTCGCTGAGGGCACAGGGAAATTCGGGGTCGTAGTACGCGAAGCCGAGACTCAGCGACAGCGGGTAGCGCCGCGCGGGACGCGCGTTGTGGCTGCGCAACTGCTCCTCGAGTCGCGCCGTCCATTGCTCCTGCGACGGGCTGCCGACATCCATCGCGAGCACCACGAATTCGTCACCGCCGATGCGAGCGATGAGATCCGATTCGCGAAAGGTGTTGCGCAGCAGCTCCGCGGTTTCGAGCAGCATCAGATCACCCTCGCGATGCCCGAACCGATCGTTGATGCTCTTCAGGCCGTCCACATCGACAAAGAGATGTGACAGCCGCTTCCGCGTGCGATCCGCGATTTTCATCTGTTGTTTGCCCAGCGCCTGGAAGCCGCGCCGGTTGTACAGGCCCGTCAGGTCATCGAGCAGCGCCATGGCGTGAAGTGCCACGTGCAACTGGTGCCGTTCGATCGCGAACCGGATCGCGCGCGCCACCAGTCCGCCGTCGAGCGGCTCCTTGCACAGGGCGTCCTGTGCTCCCGCCTTGAGCGCCAGCACGCCGAGCTCCTCGTCGTCGCGCTCCGTGAGCACAACGACCGGAACGTCGCTCGCCTGCTCGAGCAGAGTGGCGAGCGCACTCAGCGATGGTTCGCGGTCGGCTGGCAGATGCAGGAGCACCGCGTCGAAACGGGTCTCGCGCAGTTGACGCAGCGCCTGCTTCAGGACCCGCGCATCGTGCAGCTCGATCTCGTGCGACGGGTCGTGCGCGAGCGTCTCGTGCAGCCGGCGCACGTCCTCCGCGATTGCCGAGATGGCCAGAATCTTCAACCGCGCGATGCTCATGCCCCGTTGTACTCCCGCGGAACAGGCCCGTCCGTCACGGGTCGCGTCCGAGCGCCGGAACGACGATTCCGTATTCGCGAATCTTGCGCGCGAGGGTGGGACGCGAGATGCCGAGAATCCGCGCCGCGGCGCTGCGGTTCCCCCTGGTGATTTCCAGCATGAAGCGCACCGCGTCCTTTTCCACCTCCGCCAGCGACCGTCCTTCGGGGGGGATGTGTATTTCCCGGATGGGGCCGGGGGCGCTGGTCCCGGAAAGCGCCATGCGCTTCTGGAGCATGAGCCGGGCTGCGTCAATCGTGTCGCCTTCGCTCAGGATGGCGGCGTGTTCGATGACGTTCTTGAGCTCGCGGATGTTGCCGGGCCAGTTGTGCGCCTGAAGGACGGCAATGGCGTCGGCGCTCAGCGACTTGGCGTGCATGCTCTGCTGTCTCGCCAGCTCGCCCAGAAAATGCCGCGCCAGCAACTCGACGTCGCCCTCGCGATCGCGTAGCGGGGGCAGAACGATCCGGAAGACATTGAGCCGGTAGTAGAGATCCTCGCGGAATTCCTCACGCTGCATCGCTTCACTCAGCCCCGTGTTCGACGCGGCAATGACGCGGCAGTGAATGGAGACCTCCTCCAGGCCGCCCAGTCGCTGCAGTCGCCGGTTCTCGAGCGCGCGCAGCAGCTTCGGTTGGAGGCGGCGCGGCAGTTCGCCGATCTCATCGAGGAACACCGTGCCCGTGCCCGCGAGTTCCAGCAGCCCGCGCTTCTGGCCTCGGGCATCGCTGAACGCGCCGCGCTCGTGACCGAACAGCTCGGATTCAAGCAGCGCCTCGGGAATCGCCGCGCAGTTCACGGCCATGAACGGCTCGCCGCGAGCCGGGCTCGCGTAGTGAATCCCTCGCGCGAACAGCTCCTTGCCGGTGCCGGTCTCTCCCACGATCAGCACGGTGGTGAGCCGGCTGGCGGCCGCCTTGCGTGCGTGTCGCAGCGCCTCGCGCAGTGCGTCACTCACGCCGACGATATTTTCCAGACCGACCGAACTCTCCGGGCCGCCAGCGGACGCTCCCGCCTCGGCCTCCACGGATCCCAGCGGATCCTGGCCGGTCAGCGCGGCTGAAAAAGGCGGGATGACCGCGGACGATCCGGCCGCCGGGGTCCGCGCGAGATGTTCGGGTCTGGAGGGCAGCTCGGAGCCGCCGTTTCTGGTTCGTTCTAGCGCCATGAGAGACGTGGGCGAGGATGATGTGACATCATGTGGTCAGGCGGCGAGGGCGGAGAGGCGCCGCTGGACGTCGCCGGCATCGGATGCGGCGCCCAGTCGTTGAAACGCAGCCAGCGCCTGCTGCCAGGCTGTCCGTGCCCGCTCGATCTCGCCGCGACGCCGGGATACTTCGCCCAGTTCGCGGAGAACCTGCGCGGCGAGATGGGCATCTTCGCCCTGGGTCGCGAGCTGTCGGGCTTCCTCGAGTTTGTCCGCCGCTTCCGTCAGCTCCGCTCTCTGCTCGGCGATCATGCCGTAGAGCCGGAGCGCCTGGGCACGACGTAGCCGGTCGCCGCGGCGGCGGGCAATCGCGAGGAGCTGTTCGCATTCGTGTTCAGCCTCGGCGAGCCGACCGCTGGCGATCATCAATTCGGCGGTCCCCACGTGAATCAGCGCTTTCATGCAGAGGTCCCCGCTGCCGCGCGCCAGCATCTGGCCCTGCTCGAGGCTCTGTTCCGCGTCGGCCAGCCGGTGCATGTCGATGTAGAGTCGTCCCAGCCCGGCGAGCGCGACGCCCATGCCGGTCTCGTCGCCCGCGGCGCGGAACGCGGAGAGGCTGCGCTGATAGCGCGCCTGGGCATCGGAGGTGTCGCCGCGGATGGCGGCCAGCTCACCCAGACTCGATGCGATGGCCGCATGCAGCGCCTGATCCGCCACGGCGACCGCGGACGCCGCCGCAGCGTCGAGCAGCCGCCGCGCACCAGCAAGGTCACCACGACGCTCGAGCACCAGTGCCATCTCGTACTGGGCCAGCGCAACGCCTCGCTCCGACCGGACGTACTGCGCGATGTCCATGCTGCGCTTGAGCAGCGCCGCGGCAACGGACGTCTCGCCGATGTCCCGGAGCAGCACGCCCTTCTGGCGCAGCAGGTCGGCGTGCAGCGGACCCACGGGCGCACCCTGGAGCAGTCCGAGCGCCATGTCGAGCGACACGACTGCCTCGCACACCGAGCCTTCACGCGCAAACTCGCTTGCGCGCGCGGCAAGCCGCTCGGCATCCTCGCCTGGAGGCGCATTCCGGCTGCCGATCAGCATTCATCTCCCGGGTTCGATCGCCACTGCCATACGACATGGACGATCCTGCACGCGAGAATGTCACGGCGGATTGTGTCGTTATGTTCCACCAGGCGTCCCTGCCGGTTTGACCGCTGGCCGCCAACAGTGCAGTCGCGTTACGCGTAAATTTCGCAGCCTTCCTGGAGCCGCGCGGCTGGTGCACCGCATCCGCGGGCCTCCCATGCCCCCGTCGCCCCCCATCATGCCTCGATTGCCCCGAGCGGTTTCTCCTGTGCTGTGCGCGGTGTGCGCACTCGCCGCCTGCGGTCGCTTCGGCGACCGCTCCTCACGCGCCACGCAGCAGACACGCGTCGTCAGCGTGTCCAAGCAGATCAACGAATTTCTCTACGCCATCGGCGGCCAGAGTGATCTCGTCGCCGTGGATCTCACATCGATCTATCCGCCGGAGATCAGGACGCTCCCCACCGTGGGATACCACCGTGCGCTGAGCGCGGAGGGAATCATCTCCATGCGGCCGACGCTCTTTCTGACCGATGGCAACGTCGGGCCCGACGCCGTGCTGCAGCAACTGCGCTCGGTGGGGATCCCCATCGAGGTGATGCGGCCCGGCGGGACGCTCGACAGCGCCCAGATGCTGCTCACGAATCTCGGCAGGTACTTTCGCCGGGAGCGGGCGGCGGACAGCGTTCTGGCGCAGTGGAGAGCTGGAATGAACGCGGTGTGGGCGGACACCGCTCGCTGGAACGGGCAACGACGTCCCCGCGTGCTGCTCATGCACTTCGGCCAGATCATCAACAATTATCTGGCGGTGAACCGCGGCAGTCCGGCGGACCAGATGATCCGCTGGGCCGGCGGCGCGAACGCCATGGACTCGCTTCGCGGCATGACGCGGATCACGCCCGAGTTGATCGCGCGCGCCGCACCCGATGTGATCATTGCCACCGAGGTGGGATTCGATCGCTACGGCGACGCGAAGACGTTCGCCGCCATGCCGGGCATCTCCCTCACGCCGGCCGGCCGGTCGGGACGAATCTACCGCATCACCGAACAGGAGATCCTGTACTTCGGCCCGCGCACGCCGGCCACCGTGAAGAAGATCGCCGCGATGCTGCATCCCTGAGATGCTGAAGCATCTCTCGTTCAGGCAGACGTACTGGCTGCTCGGCGTGCTGCTGGTCATCGCCATTGTGGCATCGGCCAGCATCGGTGCCTTCTCGTTCACGCCCGCGCAGATGGTTCGCTACCTGGGCCAGGCCGCGGGCTGGCTCCCTGCCGTCCCCGGCGACACGTTGGGCCGGAACGTGCTGCTCGGACTGCGGCTGCCCCGGGTGTTCGTGGCGGGGCTCACCGGCGCGGTACTCGGCGTCTCGGGCACACTCATGCAGGGGCTCTTCCGCAACCCGATCGTGGAGCCGGGGCTCGTCGGCACGTCAGCCGGTGCGGCACTGGGCGCGGCGCTGGTGTTCGTGTTCGGCAGCGGGACGGCGCTCGGCTTCACGCATCCACTCGGTTCGCTCGCGGTGCCGGCTGCGGCCTTCGTCGTGGCATTCGCCGCGACGATGCTCGTGCACCGGTTGTCCACCTCGTTCGGCAAGGTGAACGTGTTCACGCTGCTGCTGGCCGGCATCGCGGTGAACGCGGTGTGCGGTGCGGGCACGGGATTCCTGTCGTACATCGCGCGTGATCCGCAGGCCCGCAACATCACCTTCTGGAATCTGGGCACGTTCACCACGGCGGACTGGCGGGGCGTCGAGCTGATCGGCGTGTTCTTCGGGCTGAGCTTCGTGTGGTCGCTGCGCTACGGCAAGGCGCTGAACGCCCTCATGCTAGGGGAGAACGAGGCCGCGTATCTGGGGGTGAATCCGCGACGGCTCATACTGTGGCTGCTCGTGGTGAACACGATCATGGTGGCGGTGGCCACCGCGATGGTCGGTGTCATCGCCTTCGTGGGACTGGTCATTCCGCACGTGCTGCGCATGATGAAGTCGGCGGACTACAACTTCCTGCTTCCGGCATCGGCGCTCTTCGGCGCCGTGCTCATGGAGGTCATCGACATCATCGCGCGCGTGATCATTCCGCCGGCGGAGCTGCCCATTGGCATCATCACCGCGGTGGTCGGCGCGCCGGTGTTCCTGGGCATTCTGCTGCGTCAGACACGCCGCGGTGGAACGGGCTTCCATGGTTGACGTGCGCGGCGTGAGCTATCAGGTGGACCGGACGGTGATCCTGCGCGACATCACCACCCGGTTCCAGCCGAATCGCTTCAACGTCATCCTCGGACCGAACGGGGCGGGGAAATCCACCTTGTTGCGCGTGGCGACCGGTCTCCTGCAGCCGACCACTGGCGACGTCAGCTATGGTCATCAGCTCGTGGGCAGTTTCTCCGCACTGGAGCTGGCGCGGAAGCGGGCGGTTCTCTCGCAGCACGTGGAGCTGGCATTTGCGCTCACCGTGGAGGATGTGGCGCTCATGGGACGGTACCCGCACTACGACCGGGTGCCGTCCACTCGCGATCGCGATATCGTGCGCCAGGCGCTGGCGCTGGTGGGCATGGAGCACAAGCGCCGGCAGCAGTACCCGACACTCTCGGGCGGCGAGCAGCAGAAGGTGCAACTGGCCCGTGTGCTGGCCCAGATCTGGAACGACGGCAGTGGCGCGGAACACACGTACCTCTTCCTCGATGAACCCACCACGAGCCTGGATGTCCACTATCAGATCCATCTGCTGGATGTCGCGCGCGGACTGCTCCATCACGACTGCACCATCGTCGCGATCCTGCACGACCTCAATGTCGCCTTTCAGTACGGTGACGTGTTCTTCGTGATGGATGCCGGGCGCCTGGTCCACGTCGCCACCAGCGCGGCGGATCTCTCCCGGGATCTGATCGAGCGCGTGTTTCAGGTTCAGGCACACCGGATTCACGATCCCGACAGCGGTGACGCCGTCTGGCGCTTCGCTCTGCAGGGCAACGGGCGCCGCGGCGGCACAGAGAGCTAGCGAACGTCACCTGGAGCTGGCGAACGTCACCGGAGTCGTGTGACAGCGTCCCCAGGCGCACCTCGGGTTGGAGTTGCCGAGGGGGCTGACCGGATGCGGCGGAGGGTCAGACACCAATGG
>JBOHTE010000209.1:0-6845 GCA_050733555.1 Gemmatimonadaceae bacterium
GTGTACAACCACGTGGGACCCGAGGGGAATCACCTGGACGCGTTCGGGCCGTACCTCTCCGCGCGTCACCGGTCACCCTGGGGCAACACCTTCAACCTGGATGGGCCCGGCTGCGCGGAAGTGCGGCGCTTCGTGCTGGAGAACGCGCTCTCGTGGATCACGGAGTACAGCGTGGATGCGCTGCGCCTGGACGCCGTGCCGATGATTCGCGATGAGGGCGCGCGGCACATCCTGGCCGAGTTGTCGGACGCGGTGCGCAAGCAGAGCACGGCGCTCGAGCGCAGCATCCATCTCATCGCCGAGAGCGATGTCATGGATCCGGTGCTCGTGCGATCCTGCGACGCGGGTGGCCACGACCTGCACGCCATGTGGAGCGACGATTTTTCGCGCGGCATGCACGCGGCACTGTTCGATGCGCAGCAGCGCGGCGCCGGCGTCACGCAGATCGTGCGGGCGCTCGAGCGGCGCTCCGTCATGCGCTCGCGCGACGGGCAGCGCGTCAGCGTCCCCTGCACCGACGTCGGCGCGGACCGCTTCGTGTTCTTCGTGCAGAACCACGACATCGTGGGCAATCGGCCGCTGGGCGAGCGCCTCGCCTCGCTGGCGTCGTTCGAGCAGTGCAAGCTGGCGGCGGCGGCGCTGCTGCTCGCCCCGGCGGTGCCGCTCCTCTTCATGGGCGAGGAATACGGCGCGACGACTCCCTTCCGCTTCTTCACTGACCATCAGGGCGCTGCCCTGGCCCGCTCGGTGCGCGAGGGCCGGGCGCGACTGTATCGCGAGGAGGGTTGGCAGGGCGACGACTACGATCCGCAGGATCCCGACACGCTCGTTCGCTCGCGCCTCGATCGCCGGGCGTGCGAGACGCCAGCGGGACGCAGCCTGCTCGCGCTCTATCGCGATCTGCTGGCGCTCCGGCGCGCCGAACCCGCGCTGCGCCCGGGCGTCGCCGCCGTGCGCGCCTGGTGCGACGACGACGGCTCCTGGTTCGCCGTGGAGCTCACGCCGGCGTCAGGACGCACGCTCCTCACGCTCTTCAACTTCACCGGCAATCGCCTCGAGGTACCCATGCCCGAGGAGGGGCAGGGCACGTGGCGGCTGCGCTTCTCCACGCGGAACGCGCGCTACGGCGGACCGAGCGACAGCCCGCGCATCACGCGCCGCCGGGGTGCCGGCGGACGGCGCGTCACCCTCCTGCCATGGAGCGGCGTGCTCTATCGTCTCGAGGACCGCTAGGGTGCGCGTCTGGCCGGGCGAGCCCTTTCCACTCGGCGCCTCCTGGGATGGCGTGGGCGTCAACTTCGCCATCTTCTCCGAGAACGCCACGGGCGTGGATCTCTGCCTCTTCGCGCACCCGGCCGACAGCGCGGAGTCGGCTCGCATTCCGCTCACCGAGCGAAACGACCAGGTCTGGCACTGCTACCTGCCGGATGTGCGGCCGGGTCAGCTCTACGGCTATCGGGTGCACGGGCCGTACGAACCCGAGCGGGGCCAGCGCTTCAACCCCGCGCAATTGCTCATCGATCCGTACGCCAAGGCCATCAGCGGGACGATTGCCTGGAGCGATGCACTGTATGCGTACGATGTGCGCGGCCCACGCGAGGATCTCGCCATCAGCAACTCGGACAGCGCGGGCGCCATGCCGAAGTGCGTCGTCGTGGACTCGGCGTTCACGTGGAGCGATGATCGCGCGCCGCGCGTCCCCTGGCATCGCACCGTGATCTACGAGTGTCACGTCAAGGGAATGTCCAAACTGCATCCCGAAGTGCCGCCGCACCTGCGCGGCACGTATCTCGGGCTCGCGTCGGATCCCATCATCCAGCACCTTCTCTCGCTCGGCGTCACCGCGGTGGAGCTGCTCCCCGTCCATCACTTCGCGGTGGACCGGCGGCTGGCCGATGCAAAGCTCACGAACTACTGGGGCTACAATTCCATCGGCTTCTTCGCGCCCGATGTGCGCTATGCGAGCGCGGGGCTCGGCGAGCAGGTGGGCGAGTTCAAGTCCATGGTGAAGACGCTGCACGCGGCGGGCATCGAGGTGATTCTCGACGTCGTGTACAACCATACGGCGGAAGGCAATCATCTCGGGCCCACGCTGTCGCTGCGCGGCATCGACAACGCGGCCTACTACCGGCTCGATCCCGACAATCCGCGCCTGTACACGGACTTCACGGGCACCGGCAATTCGCTCAACATGCGGCACCCGCGCACGATCCAGCTCATCATGGATTCGCTGCGCTACTGGGTGACCGAGATGCACGTGGATGGATTTCGCTTCGACCTTGCCCCCGCGCTGGCGCGCGAGCTGTACGAGATGAACAAGCTCGGCGTGTTCTTCGACATCATTCACCAGGATCCCATTCTCTCGCGCGTGAAGCTCATCGCCGAGCCGTGGGATGTGGGGCCGGGCGGCTATCAGGTGGGCAACTTCCCCATTGGCTGGGCGGAGTGGAACGGGCGCTATCGCGACGACGTGCGCCGCTTCTGGCGGGGCGAGGATGGCAAGGTCTCCGACTTCGCGTCGCGCCTCTCGGGGAGCAGCGACATCTATCAGTGGAGCGATCGCCGGCCCTACGCGAGCATCAACTTCGTGACCGCGCACGACGGGTTCACGCTGCAGGACCTCGTGAGCTACGAGCGCAAGCACAACGAGGCCAACGCAGAGGGAAACCGGGACGGTACGGATGCGAACGACAGCCGCAACTGGGGTGTGGAGGGACCCACGACCGAGCCGCGCACCGTCATGCGCCGCGAGCGCATCAAGCGCGACTTCCTCGCGACACTCGCCTTCTCGCAGGGCGTCCCCATGCTCCTGCACGGCGACGAGATGGGCCGGACCCAGCACGGCAACAACAACGCGTACACGCAGGACAACGAGACGAGCTGGGTGCACTGGGACCTGGACGAGCGCCAGCAGCTCCTGCTGCAGTTCACCCGCCAGGTGATGGCCATTCGCCGGGAGAATCCCGTGCTGCGCCGCCGGAATTTCTTTCGCGGCAAGGCCACGGGGCTCGGTGAGGAGAAGGATCTTGCCTGGCTGCGCGTGGATGGCACGGAGATGACCGACGCCGACTGGGGCGATCGCGGCGCGCACGCGCTGGGCATGCTCATCCATGGCGAGGCGTCGGATGAGATTGACGGGCGCGGCCGGCCCGTGCGGGGCAACACGCTGTTGCTGCTCGTCAACGCGCAGGAAGCGAAGCAGGCCTTCGCGTTGCCGGAGCTTACGAAGCCGGGCCACTGGCTGGAAGTGGTGAACACCGCCGTGGGCGCGCACACCGCGCACGGCGTGCGGCGCGTGATTCTTGCACCGTTCTCTCTCGTGCTTCTGAACTATCTGCCGCTCGAGCCGGCCGGGCCGGTTCCCACGGAAGAGCCGCCGCTATGAGCGAAACGCTCGTGCCGCACGCGGACGTCACGCGCCTCATTGCCGGCGAGCATACGGATCCGCACCGCGTGCTCGGTGCGCATGCCGCCACCGTCAATGGAGCGGGCGGCGTGATGGTGCGCGCGATGCATCCCGACGCCGTGGCCGCGGAGTGCATCCTGCCGAGTGGCGACACGGCGCCAATGGAGCCTATCGCGGCGGGCGTGTTCGCCGGGTTTCTCCCGGGCGCCACGCTCCCGCTGCGCTACCGGCTGCGCCTGCACTTCGCGAACGGCGCCAGCGTCGAGCGCGATGACCCGTATCGCTTCCTGCCCACCGTGGGCGATCTCGATCTGCATCTCTTCAACGAGGGAACGCACCGCCGCCTCTGGGAGACGCTCGGCGCGCACGCGCGCACCGTGGATGGCGTCGCCGGCACCTCGTTCGCGGTGTGGGCGCCGAATGCGCGGCGCGTGAGCGTGATCGGCGACTTCAATGCCTGGGATGGTCGCGTGTTCCCCATGCGTTCGCTCGGCGCGTCCGGCGTGTTCGAGCTGTTCGTGCCCGGCGTGCGTCCCGGCGCGCTGTACAAGTACGAGATTCTGACCCCCGCCCATGCGCTGCGCGTCAAGACCGATCCCTTCGCGTTCGCCATGGAGCTGCCGCCCGACACGGCCTCGCGCGTGGTGGCGTCCGGGGCGTACGACTGGGGTGACGCCGAGTGGCGGGCGGCACGCGCGCGCCGTGACCCCGTGCGCGAGCCCATGCTCATTTACGAGACGCACCTGGGCTCGTGGGCGCGTGTGCCCGAGGAGCACAACCGGACGCTCACGTACCGGGAGATCGCGCCGCGGCTCGTGCAGCACGTGAAGGAGCTGGGATTCACGCACCTCGAGCTGCTCCCCATCATGGAGCACCCCTTCACGGGATCGTGGGGCTACCAGGTGACCGGCTATTACGCGCCCACGGCGCGCTACGGCACGCCTGATGATTTCCGCTTCTTCGTGGACACGTGTCACCAGGCCGGCATCGGCGTGCTCCTCGACTGGGTGCCCGCGCACTTCCCGCGCGACGATTTCGCGCTGCGCCGCTTCGACGGCACGGCGCTCTTCGAGCATGAAGACCCGCGACTCGGCGAGCATCCCGACTGGGGGACGCTCATCTTCAATTACGGTCGCAACGAGGTGCGCAACTATCTCGTCGCCAACGCGGTCTACTGGCTGGAGGAGTTCCACCTGGACGGGCTGCGCGTGGATGCGGTGGCGTCCATGCTCTACCTGGACTACAGCCGGCGTCCCGGCGAATGGCTGCGCAATCGCCATGGCGGACGGGAGAATCTCGACGCGATTGATTTTCTCCGCGCGATGAACGTCACGGTCCGTACGGAGTCACCGGGCGCGATCACGGTGGCTGAGGAGTCCACGGCGTGGCCCGGCGTCACGAAGCCCGTGGCGGACGGCGGACTGGGTTTCACGTTCAAGTGGAACATGGGGTGGATGCACGACACGCTGCAGTACTTCTCGCTCGACCCCGTTCACCGGTCGTTCCACCACGACGATCTCACCTTCGCCATGCTGTACGAGTACAGCGAGCGGTTCATCATGCCGCTGTCGCACGATGAAGTCGTGCACATGAAGCGGTCGCTGCTCGACAAGATGCCGGGCGACGTGTGGCAGAAGTTCGCGAACCTCAGGTTGCTGCTGCTCTACCTGTACACGCGCCCGGGGAAGAAGCTGCTCTTCATGGGCACGGAGCTGGCGCCGTGGGAGGAGTGGAATCACGACGTGAGTCTCGACTGGCGGCTGCTCGGCGACCCGATGCGCGCGGGGTTCACGCACTTTCTGACGGAGCTGGGCGCGCTCTATCACGCGCAACCGCCGCTCTGGCGCGATGACGCCGAGCCGACGGGCTTCCAGTGGATCGACGTGGAGGACCGCGCCAACTCCGTACTGTCCTGGGTGCGGCGCGCGGGGGACGAGCACGTGGTGGTGGTGCTCAATCTCACGCCGGTGCCGCGCGAGGATTATCGCATTGGCGCGCCGCAGGCCGGGACGTACGTGGAACTGCTCTCCAGCGACGCCGAACGATTCGGCGGGAGCGAGGTGGCGACGCGTGGGGAAGTGCACACTGAGGACGCGCCATTCCACGGCTATCCGCAGAGCATGCGGCTGGTCCTTCCCCCGCTGGGCGGGGTGGTGCTGGGAATACGGGGCAGCCCATGGGGCAGCCCATAGGGCAGCCCATGGGGCTGCCCCTGTGTTGCATGGACGCTACAGAGGGGCTGCCCCTGCCTACTCCGCGCGATCTGCATGACTGCACTCACTGAGCTCGCGGCCCGGTGCGGCATTCTCGACGCCTACGTCCCGCTCACCGGCGGCGAGCCGCGCATCACGTCACACGAAACCCGCGCGGCAATTCTCACCGCCATGGGCTTCGACGTGTCCAGCGATGCCGCCGCACGGCAGGCACTCGACGCACTGCGCGAGCAGGAGGCGAGTCGTGTGCTCGAACCGGTGCGCGTGGTGCAGCGCGGCGCGGCCAGCGTCGCGTTTCGCGCGGCCGGGCGTGTCGCGTATGCGCTCACGCTGCGCGATGAGAACGGCGCGCTCACGAAATGGGATGGCGTCGCCACAGCGGATGCCGGTGGCACCGCGACGATCGACCTCCCGCCGGACCTTCGGCATGGCTACTACGATCTGCGTCTGCACGTCCACGACGCCGAGTTCGTACAGCGGCTCATCGTCACGCCATCATCGTGCCCGGTCCCCGGGCATCGCGCGTTCGGCATCATCGCCAATCTGTACTCGCTGCGTGGCGCGCGCGATTTCGGCATTGGATCGTTCGGCGACCTCGCGACGCTCGCGGAATGGAGCGCGCGGCAGGGCGCCGCGTTCGTGGGCGTGAACCCGCTGCACGCGCTGCGCAATACCGGCGCCGACATCTCGCCCTATCGCCCGCTGAGCCGGATCTATCGCAATCCGCTCTATCTCGACATCGAGGCCATTCCCGAACTCACCGAATCGGTCGATGCCCGCGCGCAATTCAGCACGCCCCGTGTGCGCGCCGAGCTGGCCGGGCTGCGCGCGAGCGACCGCGTGCACTACGAGCGCATCGCCGCGCTCGAGCGCCCCATGCTCGACAGTCTCTATCGGACGTTCGCGACACGGCACCTGGGGCGCGACAGCGAGCGCGGCGTCGCCTATGCGCGCTACGTGCGGCAGGAGGGCCCCTCGCTCGCGCGGTTCGCGGCGCACCGCGCCCTCGAGGAGCAGTGCAGCGCGGAACACGGCGCGCTCGTCACCTGGCGCGACTGGCCGGCGCGCTTCCGCGATCCTGCGTCGGGCGATGTCGCCGCCTTCGCCGCCGCGCACGCGGACGCGATTCACTTTCACCAGTGGATCCAGTTCGAGCTCGATCGCCAGCTCGCCCGCGCCGCCCGCCGCGGCGCCAATGCAGGATTGTCCATTGGCCTCTACCAGGA
>JBOHTE010000210.1:0-3269 GCA_050733555.1 Gemmatimonadaceae bacterium
CCGGGCGCGTATAGGGAAACTCGCCCCAGTCGATGCCGGGGAAGACGCAGCGGTACTGGGTCGCGGGATCGACGCAGAGCGCGGTGGCCCCCGGGGCGGCGGTGCCGCCATAGACCACGCGGTCCACCCGGCCCTGATTATTCCAGAGCCCCACGAGACTATAGGGGGCATAGACCTGATAGGTCAGGGTCCCCGTGTGGAGATCGCTCGCGTCGGCGTAGTTGACCCGGGTCGCGGCCACGGGCTGATCGAGCCCGGGCCCCAAGACATAGAGCACGCGGCCATAGAAGCGGTTGGCGTCGTAGAAGGCATCGGCCAGGACCACGGAGCGCTGGCGATGCACGGCCAGGGTGTCATTCTCGACGGTGTCACTGGGCGTCAGGTCGGTGGCCGGCATCTGGATCTCGGCCAGCTCGCTCGTGCCGCTCCAGACCGTGCGCCTTATGGTCGAGAGGTCGCAGTTCACTTCGTCGCCCTGGTAGCCGGCCCCCGACTGATCGCTGCACCAGCGCCGGGCCCGGACCCACACGCGCCGGCCCAGGGCGTCGTAGCGGTACTCCTCGAAGGCCGTGTGGCCCAGCATGGAGGTCCCGCCCCGCTCCGGGCATCGGCCGCCACCAGGCGGCCATCCAGGGCGGAGTAGGAGACGCGCTCATTGTACTGACTCGGACTCCCCGCGTTCACGGTGAGCGTCGCGTGCAAGTTCCCGGCGTTGTCGTAGCGGAGCGTATCGGTGCGAGCGCCATCGAGGGGCTCGCCCTTGAGGCGGCCACTCGCGGCGTCGTAGTGCGCCGTGTGGCTGCCCACCGCGCTGAAGCCGCCGGTGGCGGTGCCGCTGTAGGGCTTATCCCACTGATCCACGCTCTGGCGCGTGAGCCAGTTGCCCAGGGGGTCATAGGTCGTGGCCTCCGTGGCGGCGTACTGGACATAGAGCGCGTAGCTCACCGCCGCGTTGTCGCTCTCGAGCAGTTGCCCGAGCCCCGTGTACGTGTCGGTCATGGTCGAGGGATTCAAGAGATCCTCGCCCAGGTTGGCGCTGTCCGCACCCGTGAGCACGCGCCCCTCGGCGGGTAGAAATTGCGCACCGCATGCCTGGCAGCAGGCCGTCGGTGCGCACCAGAGCCGGCGGCGCTATCTTCCAACAGCACGCTCGCAGCGTTCCGAGGCACACCCAGACGCCCGGACGCGTCCGTGCACCACGGCGGCGGCGCAAGGCGCGCGTGTGCCGGTGTGTGCCGCCATGTGTCGCGATGCGTGACCGTCCCGCTCACGCTTGTGGAGGATGCATGCCCGTACCACCCGATGCAGAGGACACGCTGCTGGAGCGCATTACGGTGAACCCCGCAATCTTCGGCGGCAAGCCGATTCTGCGTGGGCACCGGCTGGCCGTGGAGCATGTGCTGGGGATGCTCGCCGCGGGCGATACGCCCGAGACTATCCGGGCGGGCTATCCCTGGATGGAGGCGGAGGACATTCGCGCCTGCCTGGCGTACGCGCGCCGGCTTGTGGCGCACGAGCGCGTTGAGCCGCGGCTCACCGACTCGGCCGCTTGAACGTCCTGCTCGACAGTTGCGTGTGGGGCGGCGCCCGCAGCGTTCTCGAGGCAGCCGGCCACATCGTGGAGTGGGTCGGCGCCTAGCCACGCGATCCGGGCGATGAGGAGATTCTGGCCGCGGCGGCGCGCGCGGGCGCCGTGCTGGTCACGATCGACAAGGACTTTGGTGAGTTGGCGATCGTGCGCGGTCGGACCCACTCCGGCATCGTGCGGATTGTCGGCTTTCCGGCGCGTGAGCAGGGGTCGGTGTGCGTGGTCGCGCTGGCGCGCTACGCGAGCGAGCTCGCCGCGGGAGCGCTGGTGACCGTTGAGCGCGGGCGAGTGCGGGTGCGGCCCCGTGAAGAGAAGCGCTGAGGGGCCGTTCAGTGCGGAGGCGCTGTCATCGGTGTCGGCAACCGCACCAGGACGCGGGCACCAAGTTGACCGTGCTCCCCACGATCAGCCCCGATGGCTACGTGGGGCTCGAAGTCTCGCAGGAGGTGAACGACGCCACGAGCGAGGTCGCCTTTGATGCGCCTGTCATCTCAACGCGCTCGGTCCAGACCACGCTCCTCATCAAGGACGGCGAGACGGTAGCCCTGGGCGGCCTCACCGACACGCAGCGCGAGGCGAATCAGGGCGGCGTGCCGATTCTCTCGAGCATTCCGATCCTGGGCGGGCTCTTTGGCCATGCGAGCCGCGAGACGACCGAGACCGAGCTCTATCTCTTCCTCACGCCGCACGTGATCAAGACCGACGCGGATGCGGATAGTCTCACGGCGCCGCTCAAGGCGAAGGCGGACAAGCTAAAGCCATAGGTCGCTGAACACGGCCGTCCGCCATGGCGAGCACCGTGCGGCCAGTTGGTATATCCATGAGAACGTTTTCGCCGACGCCGGGTTCGTGCGCGCCCAGGTTACGCGTCGTGAACTGTCCAGCGTTTCCGAGCCTCAACTTACCGAGTCTCCGAGAAAGCCGGGGCGATTAACTTCGCGCGGCCGGGGCACCTGGCGAGCTACGTCGGGCTGGTGATGCGCGAATCCTCGAGTGGCGAGCGCCAACGCCTGGGATCGATCCCGAAGGCGGGCAACAGTCACTGCCGACACGGGCTCGTCCAAGCGCCGTGGAGCTACCGCCATCGACCGGCAACGAACGCCGATCTCACACGCCGGCAGACGGGCCAACCACCGGCGGGGATCGCGCATGCGTGGAACGCGCAACACCGGCTGCACCAGCGATTCCACCATCTCGCCTACCGGAAACGGCCGCAGATCGCGGTCGTCGCCGTGGCCCGTGACCCCGTGGGCTTCCTCTGGGCCGTGATGCAGGAGGTGCCGGTCACGACCTGATCGATCTTCGCCGAAGGGGGGTGGTCCCGAGGCGCTCACGCGAGCATGCGCGATGGCGTTATGAGGCCGGTCACCACGCGACGGACCCTCGAGCCTGAAGTGCTGCGGCTCCCGACGCATTCAATTCTTGCCGCGCTGCCGACCAAGAGTCGGGAATCGGCGTATATCAGCAGGATGACCGTCGAGATGGCCTCGGACCCACGCCTTCGTTGTTCACACTTCACTCGTTCGCCCAAGTCGCCCTTGACACCGGCCCAGTCATATCAACGCCCGAGACTCGCCGCGGGGAATGCTCGCCGACGAGACCGAGAAGTGAAGCTGCACCACCATCGGAAACGAGTCGGCTTGGAGCACCAAGCAGCTGCCGCGATCGTCCACGAGCATGA
>JBOHTE010000211.1:0-1249 GCA_050733555.1 Gemmatimonadaceae bacterium
AGCGATTGCGATGCGCTCTGGCGCGCGGTGCAGTGGCGCAAGGACTATCGCGCCGTCTATCCGGCGACAGATCCCGCGAAGATCATGGCGGTGCTCGTCATTCGCCACCAGGCGATTCCCCTGGCGATGGACGATTCCTACTGGGCGCGATTCGACGTCGGGAAGACTCTCAAGATGAAGGACGCGGACAACAAGGATTGGACCAAGGTCAATCCCATTCGCGTCGCGCCGCCGGGCACGCCGGACAGTTACGCCGACGTGAGTCTCGAGAAATTCATATCGAGCGGCGGCATCGTGCTGGCGTGTCACATGGCCTTCGTGGGCCGCGTGGTGTCGCAGTACCGCAAGGCGGGCGACTCGACTATGGAACAGGCCGAAGCCGAGGCCAGGTCGCACCTCATTCCGGGAATCATTCTGCAACCATCGGGCATCTTCGCGGCACTTCGTGCTCAACAGGCGGGTTGTTCCTATATCGTGGGTAGTTGAACTCACTGAAAAAAGGGAGGGAGCCATGCGCCTGATTCGTCGGACAGTCCCGCGCTCGTTGAGGAGAGCACGCGCGCGGTGCGCGGTTCGCGTTGCACGCACAATGCTGGTCGTCGGAGCCGTTGGCGGAATCGCTGGTGCCTGCAACAGCTCGACTGCGCCGCAGGGGCCTGGCGATCCGCCACTGAGCGGCACCTGGACGGCCCTGTGTGGAGTGGATGTCAGTTGTGTCCTCCATCTTCGTGAGACGCAACAGACGCTTACCGGCACGTTCGGAACCCGCGGGGCCTCGACCGGCATGGAGTTCGATGATGCGGCCACGGGGACGTTCGTGGCTCCAGACGTCACGTTGCAGTGGAACGCGGATGGCGCGCTGAACCACTTCGACGGTACGCTCGAAGGCGACACCCTGATCACTGGCCAGGTGACCGGCGTGGGAGGTGCATACCCGGCTCGGTTCATCAAGCAACAGTGATGCGCCTCAAGCAGCTTGGTGGGAGGCGCGGTAGCTGGTTCGCCAGTTGCCGCGCCTCATGCGCACCACGCGCCTCCCGCGCACCATGCGCCCACGTTCATCCCGTGCTTGACACGTGGTACCAGAATGTGTATTAGAGCTTTGCAATTTTCACCACGCACCGCTGGATCCCCCGTCATGCAGCTCGCGTCTGCGCTCCTCCTGTCGGCCCTCCCCGTTGTGTTGGCAGCATGCTCCCGACCGGCAGCCGCGCCGGTCCGGAACCTCACACCAGCCGCCGTGCCCGTG
>JBOHTE010000212.1:0-1572 GCA_050733555.1 Gemmatimonadaceae bacterium
AGTCCATACAGTATCATCGTGAACCAGCTGCCCCAGTCCCACCGCGTTGGCGCACCGAAGAGAACGACGCAGCCTCCCGCGGCGTGGATGGAACATGTGCACGATGCTTACCCACACGGTGTACAAGGCCGCCATCGCAACGCCAGCACCCACGCATCGCATCAGACGCACACGCAACGAGACGTAGCCAGTCCTTTTCCTCTTCTTCCTCTTCATGTGCGAAAAGGTGGAATGACCGAACGGAGAAAGACGCTATCCTGGGCAGCGATTGCCGCCCGGATGCTCCCGACGAATAACACGGGAACCCACGAACTCAACCCATTGTCGGTTGACCACCGTGTGGCATCAGGTTCACTCATTGGGCCGATGGCGCGGGACGAGATTCCGCACTACGACGCTCGCAATAGCAATAACCGCAACCAGCATGACGCGCGACTGCAGCGTTCCGCGCGCGGCGTCAAGTGCAGTCACGATGACGGCCACCGCAATTGCCACGACAGCGGTGAGCGCGGCATCGATGCCGGCATCCCTCGCGCCCCACGGCCGACGCAGCATACGACTGACACCAAAGCCTACGGCTACGCCGACCGAAATCATGATGATCAGATTGATGACGACGAGTGCCGCCGCGAAACTGGCTGGAATCATCAGCGGCCGTCCTTGCACTAATCATCCACGTGTCCCAGGAGATGCGTCCGCCGCGCGTTCTCGAAACTGGCTCCCTGGATGCAAAACTCCACCTTGTTGATCGTGCCCGGCACGATGCCAGGAAGGTCAATGCTGAACGTCACGCTGCGCGACGACGAGCTCGAAGCAGAAAAGGTGATGTGCGCGGGATATAAGAGATGGCCCGGGTTGGTTGAAAGTGTCAGGCTCGGGAGTTCGCCGAACTCACAGGTACGGAAAGGTCTTGGCGGAATCGGAAAAAGGGCGTCGTGACTCGGACGAGAATCGGAATCGTAGTACCCACTTCGATTGTGGATGGCGGATGGCACCGCACGCATCGAGACCCCATCGCGAGAAGTCGCCGCATCTCGAGCACTCTGTGCCGTCTGCATTCGTGACCTGGGTCGCATTTGCGTTACAACTCATTGGCGGGATCATTGTCAGGCCTGGGCGAAGCGCGGATTGCCATAGGTCTGATAGGGCACCGTGCTCGCCAGGCGGCAGCCGTAGTCCGGCTCGCACGTCCGGTTGGTTGTCGTCGCCCGCTGGTACCAGTGGAGCGGCCCGCTCCCGGTGTAGGCAAAGTTCCGCAGCTCCCACGTCCAGCCGTTCTGGTAGCCGTTGATGTGCCCCTCGCTCGTCATCCGGCCCGGGGAGTCAAAGGCATAGGTCCGGGTGAACATCGAGTCCAGGAGGTTCGTGCCGTAGACCGTCGAATAATTCTCGTGCGTGGTCGTGTGCAGCCGGAGGACAGTATAGTTGGGATAGATCGTGCTGTCCGGCAGCAGTTCCGAGTCCACGGCGAAGCGCACTTTATTCGCGCCGACCACGATCGAGTCCAGGGTTCCAGTCGTGGCGCTCCAGTAGCGGCGTTGTGAGAGAAAGGTGAGCGCCGTGGCCGAGGAT
>JBOHTE010000213.1:0-1060 GCA_050733555.1 Gemmatimonadaceae bacterium
GGATAGGGAATGGGCAAGCGGGAATGGGGAATGGTGGGAAGGGGGAAGGGGGAATGGGGAGGCCGATTCCCCATTCCCCATAACATCGGGGTGGGGCGGCAGGGGGCGGATTGCCTTACCGATTCCCCATTCCCGATTGCCCATTCCCGTTTACCTTCCTTCTCCCCAAATCCCCTCATCCTCCGGCCCCAGCACCCACACCGAATACCCGCGCAGCTTGTACTGCGTCACCAGCGCCGCCTTCGCCGCGAAGCTGCGCGCGTTCTCGAAGAAGATCCACTCGTACGTGCCGCCGTTCTCGTAGTACGTATAGGGCACGCCTTGCGTGCTGTCCCACTGGATCGTGGCGCCGTGCCGGTCGGCGAGTCCCTTGCCCCAGTCCCAGCTCACGCTCTCGGACGACGACATGAAGCGCTCGGGAATCGCGGGATTGTCGCGCGTGTACCAGCGCTCGCTCCAGCTCGGAATGCCGAGCGAGATCTTGTTCGCGGGGACGGAGCGCAGCACGTACTCAACGTTGGCGCGCATCCACGGCAGACCGGCCACCGGCCCGGGCGGCGTGCGTCGCGTCTGCTGGTCGTACGTCATGAGCGAGATGAAGTCACCCACGCGGCCCAGCGCGGCGAGATCGTAGCCGTCGCGCCAGCTCTCGAAGAGAAAGCGGTGGTAGCTCGTGGGTCCCGCGTAGTTCGACATCTGGTGCACCACGGCGATGCTGAGCGTGCAGTGCACCGCGTGCAGCGCGTTCGCGGTCTCCGCGTACCACGCCGTGAGCCGGTCGCGATCCTGCATGTTCACGTCTTCGATGTCGAACTGGATCTCCCACCAGCCGTTGTCCTTGCACTGCTGGGCGAGCGTTGCGGTTGCGCGCGCGCGAGCCGCGGTGTCGGCGAGCAGCCGCCGCAGCGCGGGCTGGTTGAATCCTTCATTGACCACGAGTGGCATGAGCTTGATGTGGTGCTGCTTCGCGATGGCGGCGACACGCGGATCGAGCTCGCCCCACACGGTGCCCAGACTGTCCACCGTGAGCACCTGCGCACCGAGCACGTCAATCTTGTCG
>JBOHTE010000214.1:0-1771 GCA_050733555.1 Gemmatimonadaceae bacterium
CTTGGACCCCTTCACGTCTACCGGCTCGAGATCGAGCAGTCCGATGTCGCGAATCGCCTCCATGATGTGCGCGTGGCCGGGATACCGGAGCGTCTTGTATTCCATGGTCGGGATCCTGCCCTCGTAGCGGAACGCCATGGTGGAGAGTCCGCCGGCAGTGTGGAACGCTTCGAGTGTGCCCACGGGCGCCGGGAATTCCACCGGAACGATCTCGGAGAGCGCCTTCACCTGCGTGCGCTTGCCGTCGCGCACGACCCAGGAGAGCGTCGTGTAATAGTCGAGCACGCCCTCGAGGGAATACACGATCTGATAGTTGAGCGGCGGCTTCGGATGCTGCGGCAGCCCGCCCACGAAAATGCGCACTGACTGCACGCTGTCGAGTCGCGAAATGCCGAGTTGCGCGAGGATGTTCACCATGCCCGGCGCGAGTCCGCAGTCGGGGATGACGGTGATGTCCTTCGCGCGCGCCGCCGCGTCGAGCGCCTTCTGCTGGAAGACGATCTCGGTGTTGCCGCCAAGATCGCAGAAGTTCGTTCCCGCCTCGACGGCCAGCGTCGCCATGTCCAGGTTGAAGTAGTACGGAATGGCGCTCATCACGGCCTTGCTCTCGCGCATGACGGCGAGCACGGCATCCCGGTCGCGCACGTCGAGCGGCGTCGGGATGAGGCGCTTGCCGGAGTACGGCGTGAGGAATGGCGGCAGGTGATCGAGGTTGACGTCGGCGAGCCGGACGTCGGTGATGGCGGGATTCTGCAAGAGGTCATAGGCGCAGGCCGAGCCTTGCAGACCGGCCCCGAGAACGAGCATCCGCATTGCGATAGGTCTCCTTGGTGCAGGCAGTGATGCGAGAAGATGAAAGGTAACCACGAGAGGCCAGCGCAGTCACCTGTACGCCGCGGACGCGCATCGGATGCAGCGGAAGCCTCGCGTGCCTCGCGTGCCTCGCGTGCCTCGCGTGCGAAGGACATATTGCGGGCAGCCGGATTCTTTTTCGGGAATTTCACCGGGAACGACGATGCCCGATTCAGCGCGCGATACGGCTGGCGTCATTCTGCCGCCGCCGCTCATCTATCTCGCCGGGCTCGTGCTCGGGTACGTGCTGCACCGCGTGCATCCGCTGCCGATCTATCATCCGCGCATCACGTTTCCCGTCGGCCTCGCGTTCGTGCTGGCGGGCATTTTCATCAATGCCGCCGGCATTCGCGAATTCCGGCGCGCGCAGACATCCTTCATCCCGACGCAGCCCAGCAGCGCGCTGCTGCAGCGCGGACCATTCGCGTGGACGCGCAATCCGCTCTACCTCGCGATGACGCTCGTGTACATTGGTGTCTCGCTGTTGCTGCAGTCGCTCTGGCCGCTCATCTGGCTCGTCCCTGTGCTCGTCGTCATGCACTACGGCGTGATCCGGCGCGAGGAGCGGTATCTGGAGCGGATCTTCGGCGATGCGTATCGTGAGTACGGCGGTCGCGTGCGGCGCTGGTTCTGATCGGCGCGGCAGCGTGGTTGCGCCGGATCAGCCGGCCTTGAGCTGGTAGAGCAGATCGTCCTCGAGCCGATACAGCAGTGGCGCGACGGTGATGGCGGGATAGAGGTCTCGCAGACGATCGGTTTCGCGCATCACGAAGTCCACTTCGTTGTCAATGCCGAATTTCGGCACGCTGTCGGCGTAATGCTTTTCGGCGCGCGCCTCGTCCCACCCGGCGCGCTCGACCATGCCGCGCACGAATTCGTCGTGCAGTCGCGACACGCGCACCATGCCGCAGTCGGTGTG
>JBOHTE010000215.1:0-2207 GCA_050733555.1 Gemmatimonadaceae bacterium
CGGTACTGCGGGTCCGCTCTGCTCCCCCGCGCGGGTGACTTAGGGCTCGGCCCACAATCGCCGTACCAGGGACCAGCGACCAGCGACCAGCGACCAAAATTAAACCAGAAACCAACATGACCATACACATCATTCGCGCTTCCGCCTTTTCAGCGGTCGCACTGTGCGCGGCACTGGCCGCGTGCAAGGGAGGGGAACAGAAGACCGCGGGCTCGGAGAGCACTGCGGCGGTGACGAATGCCGCGGGCAATGCGGCGGGAAATGCCGCCGCCGCCGCGACCGGTCCACTCGTGTACGTGAGCGATGAGGACGGGCACAGCGTCACGGTAATCGATTCGCGCACGGACAGCGTGGTGCGCACGATCAATCCGGGCCAGCGGCCCCGCGGCGTGCGACTCATGCCCGACGGCAAGACGCTGGTCGTCGCCGTGAGTGGTTCGCCCAAGGGCGGCCCCGGAGTGGATGAATCGAAGCTGCCGCCGCCCGATCGCTCCAAGGATGGCATTGCGCTCGTGGATCTCGCCACGGACAGCGTGCGCCGCCTGCAGGGCGGCCACGATCCCGAGAACTTCGACATCACGCCGGACGGCAAGTTCATCTACGTCTCCAATGAGGACGCCGGAACAGCGACCGTACTCGACGTACCCACCGGAAACATCGTCGCGACGATCAAGGTGGGCGCCGAGCCCGAAGGCGTGAAGGTCACGCCCGATGGCAAGCAGATGTGGGTGACGAGCGAGGGGCGCGGCACGGTGACCGTGATCAACGTCGCGAACAACACGGTGGTCGCGACGGTGAAGGCGGGGAAGCGCCCGCGCTCGCTGGTGTTCACGCCCGATGGGGCGAAGGCGTACGTGCCCGCGGAGGTCGGTGGTGATGTGACTGTAGTGAACGCGAAAAACTACAAGGTGCTCAAGACCATCAAGGTCACGAGCCCGAATGCCAAGCCAATGGGCTCGGCCATCTCGCCCGACGGAAAGTTCGTCTACATCTCGAATGGACGCGGCGGCACCGTGTCCGTGATTTCCACGACCGCGGATTCGATCGTCACGAACATCCCGGTGGGCAAACGGCCCTGGGGGATCGGCGTCATGCCGGACGGAAAGACCCTGTGGACCGCGAACGGTCCCGGGAACGACGTCTCGATCATTGATCTGGCCACGAACTCCGTGCTCAAGCACATTCCCGCCGGGAAATCGCCTTGGGGCATAGCGATTTCGCAGTAGGTCGCCCTCGCACCGCCAGCGCCGTCGTCCATCAGGCGACGGCGGCTGCGGCGGCCCGCGCTGCGTGATCGAGCGACAGCGTTCCTTCGCACCCGTTGCCGCCTGGATGATCGTGGCGGCGTGCGTGGTCACCGCCGCGGCGGCAGCGGGAATTTCGTACGCGGGCGCCGATTACGATTCGGGGATCTACCTGGATCTCGCGCGCTCGCTGGCAACGGGACACGGGTACCGTCACCTCCTGCTGCCGGGCGCGCCACACGGCGTGCACTTCCCGCCGCTGTATCCCGCCGTCCTCGCGCCCTGGCTCGCGGTGGGCCCGCACACGGGTCACATCATGGCCACGGTCGCGTGGGCCGCGGCGCTCAATCGCATGCTCATCGTGCTCGCCGTCGGACTCTGGGTGGCCTGGGCCGTGCGCGAGCGGCTCGGCTTCTGGGGTGCGGCAATGATGGGCGCACTCGCCTTCACTCCATACGCCGCATCGTACAGCGTGTCGCTCTACGCGGAGCCGCTGTGTTGGGCGCTCCTGGGCGGTGCCGCGCTGTGCATGAGCCGCGTGGGCGACAGGAGCAGCAGAGCAGCGCGCGCGGCCTGCCGCGCCACTGCGCTCCTGTTGCTGGCCATCCTTCCGCTCGCGCGCACGGCGCTGCTTCCGTTCGCGCTGGCCGCCGCGTACTGGCTCTGGCGCGACAGAGAGACGCCCGGGTGGCGCCGCGCGCCGGGCGTCCTGCTCGTGCTCGCGCCGACGCTCGCCTGGGTCGGGTGGGGCGTAATGCATGCGCACGAGATTCCTTTTGCGTGGCGACTCGACTACGGCTCATATCTCGCCGTGGTGCGCGCCGCGCACTTCAGCGTCGGCGACTGGATCCATCTTGCCGGCCTGCAGTTCACCAGTGGATTGATCGGGCTGGGGCTCGCCATTCCACCCATCGCGTGGGGCGGCGTACTCGCCGGTGGCGCGCTCGGGTCTCCCTTCTCTCG
>JBOHTE010000216.1:0-2440 GCA_050733555.1 Gemmatimonadaceae bacterium
GGGGTCGGCGTCTGCCACGACATGTCGTCCGTGACGGGCTCCGGCAGCGGCAGGGTCGCGGGTCGCATTACGCGCGTTCCGCCGCGCGAGGCGAGCGTGGCGCCAAAGCCGACGGTCGCCGCCACCCACGTGATCACGGCCGCGATGAATCGCAGAATGCCGCCCAGCACGCCGGCCCACAGGAACGCGCCGCCCAGCACCCAGAGCACGAGAAAGATCGAGAGCCCGATGAGCAGGAACTGAAAGACAGGAGGTGGCCCGTATGGCGGCGCCGCTCCACGCGCGCGCATCACCGCGTCGCCCGTGACGTAGGCCATGGCCAGAAAGCCCAGCGCCAGCGCGCCCAGGACGGCCAGCACGAACGCGACGACGGCGAAGGGAATGACCAGAATGCCCACGAGCGTAATGGCGAGCGCTACGCAGATGGCGACGAGCGCGGGAATGACGAGAATCTGCCCCACGAAGCCGAACAGGAATGCGCGCCCGAAGTCATTGCGGATGCGCTCCGTCACGGCGTCCAGCTTGGGCTGCGCGAAGAGCACGACGGGAAGACCAATGACCACGAGCATGAGATACCAGGCGACCGCAAGCGAAATCGAGCGGCGCGTGACCTGGCGCGGCGTGGCGGCGACGGCGCTTCCCACGGTGCCCAGCGAGAGCGCACTCAGCGTGCGCGTCTCACCCGTGATCTTTCCCCCGTCGTTGCGCACCTGCCCGCCTACGGCGATGGCGTCACCCTGAACCAGCGCACCGGGGTGCAGCACGACGTCGCCCTGCGCCGCCACCGCATTGCCCTGCACGGTGCCGCTCACATCGAGGTTGCCGTGCCACGCGGCAATGCTGCCGCGTACGGTGTCGCCGGGCTTGACGGTCTGCGGGCCGGCGTGCACGTCCGCCGCGGAGAGCGTGACGCCGTTGGGATCGCGCGCGAGTGAGTCCGTCCAGGCGCGAACGACAGCGGCCGAGGGCGCCTGCGCCAGCGCCGGGCTCGCGGCCCCGATCAGAAGCAGCGAGCTGATAATTTCGAGGAGGCGCATGGGACTACCGGCGACGCGGCAGGGCGACGACGGCGTGCAGACCGCGCGCGGCGAGCGCCGTCGCGGCCAGCAGAATCACGAGGGCCAGTGCGGCGCCGATGCTCCCGGCCTGCGTCACGGCGTGCGCCGCCGTGTTGCCGAAGAGCAGCGTCGTGACGTCCGCGAGCGCGCCCATGCCCATCTCGCGGAGGCGCTCGAGTCCGAGCCCCGCCGCGAAGATGATCGTGTCGAGCTGGGTGAGGACGAACACCGCCGCAACGGAGAAGACCAGGGCAATGCTGCCCGCCCACGCCCACGCCACGGTGCGGCCGGCGCGAGACCGCGGCGCCCAGGCGCGCACCATGTCGAGCAGCGCGACGTGCCAGGGCACGAACACGTGCACCTGCGCCATGACCTGATTGGCGAACTCGAGCGACGGCGCGAAGTTCGGCAGATGTTCAAGCTCGCGCACGAGCACGCGCGCGGACTCGAGCTCCGCCGAGCAGTTGGGGCAGGCCCGCACGTGCGCCTTGAGCGGCGCCGTGCCAAAGCCAACCTCGCCGTCGAGCAGCTGGTCGATCTCTTCAGGTAGCAGGTGTCTGTCCACAAATCCTCCTGGTGTTCTTACGATTGGCGCAGCGGAGTTGTTTCATGGCTCGGGCCGTCCGGACGGGCCGGTTTCGGGAGGGGCCGGCGGTCATTCACGCAGGTGCCCCAGCGCGTCGCGCAGGGCGTGTCTGGCGCGGTGGATGTAGGTCTTCACGGTGCCCAGCGGCAGGTCGAGCGTGGCGGCGATTTCCTCGTACGAGCGCCCCTCCACGTGCCTGAGCAGGATGCACGCGCGGTACTCGGGACGGAGGCCGGCGATGGCCCGCTCGATCGCGCTCCCCAGCTCGCGCGACTCGATCTCCTCGAGCGGGGATTCATTCGTCGAGCGTACGTCGAACGACGTCGCCTCGGCGTCGGCCCGCGTCATGGCGTGGGGCGACCCCTCGATGCTCACCGTCTTGAGCTGGCGCTTCCTGAGAAAGTCGATGGTGACGTTGTTCGCGATCTTGAACAGCCAGCTCGAGAACTTGAACTCGGGGAGGTAGCGATCGATGTGATTGAGGACCTTGATGAACGTGTCCTGCGCCAGATCCTCGGCCGTCTCCCTGTCGTGCACCATGCGGTAGATGAGCGAGAACACCGGCCGCTCGTAGCGACGCACCAGCTCCCGATACGCCGACTCGCGCCCCTGCCTTGCGAGCGCGGCGACGTCAGCGTCGGGGAGGTTGGGAAGGTCGAGAGAGAGGGCCAAAGGTTGGTAGAGAGTCGCTGGTCGTTAGTCGCTGGTCGTTAGTCGCTGTTCGTTGGTCGCTGGTCGCTGTTTGGCAGTGGCCCGAGCACTCAGCTACCCGAGCGGGGGAGCAGAGCGGACCCGC
>JBOHTE010000217.1:0-1360 GCA_050733555.1 Gemmatimonadaceae bacterium
CTCATTGGCCGCGCGAGCGTTGCCACGCGGGTTGCCACCAACGCCAAAGACTGCATTGTAATCCGCAATGGCCTTCTCGAGCTCACGCCGAATATCAGGACGCCGCTGAACCAGCCAGTGACTGAACCTTTGTGTGACCCAGGGAAGTCCAAATGGCCAGATTCCGGACGTTCGCGCAAGGGGCAGCGGCGGCGCCGAACTCCAGGGATTGCCAGCGCGAGATCGACGGCACCCCTCTACTATATGCCCTTTCCCTTGCGCGCAGATTGTCGTTCCCGGGCGCGCCGAAGACGCGCTGTGTTGCCTGCCGCAGACGCCGCCGCGACCAGTTTCTCCCAATCGTCGGGTGGGTTGCCGGCGTTCAGCATACGGGCGAATACGCCATATGCATCGGTGCGCGCACCGCGAGTGCGCAGCGACTGATCGTCGTTGAGCCACGCATAGACAATGATCTTGTGCGTGCTGTGGAATCTGAAGAACAGACGGAATCGACCGTTGCCAGTCTTGGCGCGGAACCATTGCTTGTGACCGCCGCCAAGCGCACCGCCATGGCGATACGTTGAACCACCTGGATCCTGCGGAATCTTCTCGAAGACGAGATCCAGGATGTGTCCCAACAATTTCGTAGCCGGTCCTTCTGTTCCCTGCCGGCTGGCTGCCTCTCTGGTCGCCCTGTCCGTGAGTCTCTCCAGTTGACTCAGAAACAGCGGGTGTGCGAGAAGCGTCCAACCGCCACTGGTTACGCCGGCAGGAACGGGCTGCTGTACCTTCTCCGGTCGCTCCGTCCGCGAAACTGCACCTGCACGAGATTTCCTGCGGCGTCGATGAGCCATGCGCACGATCCGGAGTCCAGCCGTGTCTTCGGCATTCCTGTTACAGGCCTACATCTCCATCGATTTGAGCGTCGTGGTTGATTGTCACGCCACGCGTCAGTGCCCTCGCGCGTGCGACAAGTGCCCCAGGAAACGCCCCGATTCGCTTCGGATGCCGCGCCAGATCACGGCCGATCAGTTCGAGAAACTGATCGATGACGGGGTCCACGTGCTCCACCGCCGACGCATTGACGAGGCGTACTTCGTTGCCCTCGATGATGTATCCGAGCCGCTCCCCTGGATCGAGATTCAGAACCTCGCGCACAGCAGTTGGCAGCGTGGTCTGCGACCGTGCGGTAACCTTGCTCGTGACCATGCCCGGCATGGCGAGCCTCCGGCGGTGAAATTGCCTGTATTCAGGATAATGCAATTGCAGTACCAGGTCAAGCGCGAGTCTCCGTACGCAGGGAAACGCTGGTCCTGCCATTCGGGAGAAGCAGCCCGATCTTCCCCTCCCGGCAACGTGGAGAAGTCGTCGTGATCAAAGG
>JBOHTE010000218.1:0-6329 GCA_050733555.1 Gemmatimonadaceae bacterium
GGGAAGTTCAAATTCGAGCAGGCCAAGATGGCGCGGCAGGCAAAGAAGAAGCAGCACGTCATTCACCTGAAGGAAGTGAAGTATCGTCCGGGTATCGACGATCACGACTTCGACACGAAGACCCGGCACGCGCGCCGCTTCCTGGTGGATGGCAACAAGGTGAAGGTCACCATGATGTTTCGCGGCCGGCAGGTCGCACACCCGGAGCTGGGCAGGGAAGTGCTCGACCGGGTTTCCACCGAGCTCTCGGACATTGGCAAGGTCGAGACGTCCGCGAAGCTCGAAGGCAAGAACATGACCATGATATTGGCGCCCAAATAGGGGCACTGGACACTCGCCATGAAGATGAAAACCCATAAAGGCGCGGCGAAGCGCTTCAAGACCACCGCCACCGGCAAGGTCAAGCGCTTCAAGGCGTACAAGAGCCACATTCTCACCAAGAAAAGCGCCAAGCGAAAGCGCAATCTGCGCCGTCCCGGGCTCATCGCCACGACGGGCGACACCAAGCGCATCAAGCGCCTGATCCAGGCGTAAGGAGACTCATATGCCACGCGTCAAGTCCAATGTCACGCGGCTGAAGCGCAAGAAGCAGGTCATGAAGGCCGCGCGCGGAGCCTTTGGTGCGCGCAGCAAATTGTGGAAGGCCGCCAAGGAGAATGTGGAGCGCGGCTGGAAGTACGCGTACCGCGACCGCAAGAACAAGAAGCGCGAGTTCCGGCGGCTCTGGATTGTCCGCATCAACGCCGCGGCGCATCAGAACGACCTGAGCTACAGTGTGTTCATGAGCGGGCTGCACAAGGCCGGCATCGAGGTCGATCGCAAGGTGCTCGCTGATCTCGCGGTGCACGATCCGGCGGCGTTTACGGTCCTCGCCGAGAAGGCCCGGGCGGCGGTCACGGCAGCCTGATCGCGACCCGCGTCGGCAGCCGGTCTCACGAAGCGACAGACCGCGATACCTTGTCTCGGCGGCAGCGTGACCCTACCGGTCGCCTGCCGCCGTTTCTGTTGCTGACTCCTTCACGCCCATGACGCTCGACGAATTCCAGCATCTGGTGGCCGCCATCGAGCGCGACGGGCTCACTGCCATCGATCAGGCCATGAGCACCGACGCGCTCGAATCCACCCGACACCTGCTGTTGGGACGGAAGAGCGGCCGTCTCACCGACGCCATGAAGTCGCTGCCCACGCTTCCAGCGGAGGAACGGCGTAACGCTGGCGCCGCGATCAATCGAGTCAAGCTGGCACTGGAATTGGCTCTTGGCGCGCGACGCGAGTTGCTCGTGGCCGAGGCACCGGCACAGCCTGGCCCGGATCTCTCCATGCCGGCCCGCCACGCCTGGCGCGGTGCCAAGCATCCGGTGACGCTGGTCATCGAGGAGATCGCCGTCATCTTTCGTGAGCTCGGCTTCACGATTGCCACGGGGCCGGAAGCGGAACTCGAGTGGTACAACTTCGGCGCGCTGAACTTTCCCAGCGATCACCCCGCCATGGAGCTGCACGACACCATCTACCTTGGCCCGGGCACGCTGCTGCGCACACACACCTCACCAGTGCAGGTGCGCACCCTGCAACTGCATGCCGCGCCCGTGCGCATCCTGGCGCCCGGCAACGTGTATCGCCGTGATTTCTTCGATGCGTCCCACGCGCCAATGTTCGCGCAGATCGAAGGCATGGCGGTGGACGAGGGCATCAGCTTCGTGGATCTCAAGGCCACGCTCACGTATTTCGCGAACCGCTTCTTCGGGGAGACCGCCACGCGCTTTCGCCCCAGTTATTTCCCGTTCACCGAACCATCGGCGGAAATGGACGTCCGCTGCACGATCTGTGGTGGCAGCGGCTGTCCGAGCTGCAAGGGGACGGGGTGGATGGAGATCCTGGGTTCGGGGATGATGCATCCGGCGGTGCTCGAGGCGGCCGGACTGGACAGCGAGCGCTATACCGGCTGGGCTTTCGGGATGGGGCCCGGCCGCATTGCCAATCTGCGCTACGGCATTCCGGACATCCGGCTGCTTTACGACTCCGACGTCGCCTTCCTGGAGCAGTTCGGCTCATGAACGCGTCATGCGAGTGGCTCCAGAGCCTGCTCCCGGTGGTCCTGTCGCCTGAGGCCATGCGCGACCTCATTACCGCGCGCTGCTGCACGGTTGACGAATTGGTTCATCTGCGGGACGACCTGCGCGACGTCGTCGTCGGCGTTGTCGTGGAAGCGTCGCGTCACCCGGAGTCGGACCACCTCTGGGTGACGAAGGTGGATGCGGGGCGCGGCGAGTTGCTGGATGTCGTGTGTGGCGCGCCGAACGTGCAGGTCGGGGAGCGCTACCCCTTCGCGCCCGCGGGAAGCACGCTGCCCGGTGGCGTGAAGCTCGAGAAGCGAAAAATTCGCGGGGCCATCTCGAACGGCATGCTCTGCTCCGCGCGCGAGCTCGGGCTCGGCAGCGAGCACGACGGGATTCTGCGGCTCGATACGCAGGCGACAGCGGGCACGTCCTTCCTGCAGGCGATGGGCGCCGGCGATGCGCGGCTCGTGATCGACGTGACGCCGAACCGCCCCGACCTGCTCTCCCACGTCGGCCTCGCGAGAGAACTGGCGGCGGCGACCGGCTCGTCCCTGACCATACCTCCGGTCGCCGGAGCGGATGCGGTGCGCATCCCCGCCGTGGCGGTCGCGCCCCGGGAAGCGCATGCGGGCGCAGTGCGTGTCGCGCTCGAGGACATCGAGGGGTGTCTGCGCTATGACGGTGTGGTGATTCGAGGGCTCTCCGTACGCCCCAGCCCGAGATGGCTCGCCGACCGGCTCGTTGCCGTCGGATCGCGACCCATCAACAATGTCGTGGACATCACCAACTATCTCCTCTACGAGCTGGGGCAGCCCATGCACGCGTTCGATGCGCGCAAGCTTGCTGGCCCCGCCGTGATCATCCGCCGCGCACACGACGGCGAAACACTCACCACCCTGGATGGGGTGGAGCGCACGCTCTCCAGCTCCATGACTGTCATCGCCGATCAGGACCGTGCACAGGCCATTGCCGGCGTCATGGGCGGTCGTACGGCGGAAGTCACGGATGACACCACGGATATTTTTCTCGAGGTGGCGAACTTTCACCCATCCAGCGTGCGACGCGCACGCCGCACACTCGCCATGTCCACCGACGCGAGCTATCGCTTCGAGCGCGGCGTGGACTTCGAGCTTCCACCGCGCGCGCTCGCCCGCGCGGTGGAGATGCTCCTGACCGTTGCCGGCGGTCACATCGACGGAGCTCCGGTGGATCTGCGCCCATCGCCGCGACCGCTCACGCGTATCGCGCTGCGTGTGGCGCGTGTCGAGCGCGTCCTGGGCATCGCATTTACCGCGGACGCGATCACTACGCTGCTGCGTTCCATTGGCTTTGCGGTGGAGCGGGGTGCGGAGAAGCTGGACGTCACGGTTCCATCCTGGCGGCCGGACGTGGCGCAGGAAGTTGATCTCATCGAGGAAGTCGCGCGCCTGCATGGCTACGACGCCTTTCCCGCCGAGATCCGACCGTTCCGCCCGGGGACGGTGCCCGATTCGCCGGCGGAGCTCGTTTCACGCCGCGTGCGGGAGCTGCTCGTTGCGCGCGGGTTGCTCGAAGCGCGCGCCATGCCGTTCGTGTCGGGCGCGCCCCGGGGGTTCGCGCGCGTCGCCAATCCCCTCGCGGAGAACGAGGCGTATCTGCGCCGCGAGGTGCTCGACACGCTGGCACGGCGCGCGGAGTACAATCTGTCACGCATGCATCGGGATATCCGATTGTTCGAGATCGGCGCGGCGTTCATCCCGGTCGGCGAACCGCTGCCGCGCGAGGAGCTGCGTGCCGCGGCGTTGATGACCGGCCGTCGTCACCCGCCGCACTGGACCGACACGCATTCGGCGGATTTTGACCAGTGGGACGCGAAAGCGCTGGCGGAAGAACTCGCTGGCGTGGCGTGCCCCGACGCGTCCATCGAGCTGGCCGCTGGCGACGGCGATGCGCTGTGGACCATCATCGTGAACGGCGTGGAGTGTGGGGCCGTGCGGCGCGTCGAACTGGACGCGCCAGTCTGGGCGGCGCCGGTGTACGGCCTCGAGATGACACTCATGCGGGTGGAATCGGCACCGGTGGCCCCTCCCGGCCACTCAGCGGTGTCGCGCGAACGGCCTGCCGCCGTACCGGCTCGTCCGTCGTTGCGCTACCGGCCTCTCCCCATCACTCCGGCGGTCGAACTCGATATCGCGCTTCTGGTGCCGAATGAACTGCCGGCTGCCACAGTGGAACAGGTCATCCGCGGCTCGGCCGGTGAGCTGCTCGAGTCGCTCTCGCTCTTCGACGAATATCGAGGGGACGGGGTTCCCGCCGGCGTTCGCAGTCTCGCCTGGCGATTGACGTTTCGGCATCCAACGCGCACTCTACGCGACAAGGAAATCGCCGGACGGCGCGACAAGCTTCTGCGAACCCTGGAAGGAGAACTCGGTGTCCGACAGCGCACGACCTGACCTCGAGGCGTTGGACGAGCTGGAACAACTGATTCGAAGTCTGGCTGACGAGATGGCGACCTGGCGGCACCGCGCCCACGACGCGGAAGCACGGCTGCGGACCGTGGACGAGCGGACCGCACAGACCGCGGCGGGAAAGCCGTCGCCCGAAATGGTTGCGCTCAGCCGTGAGAATGAGGAGTTGAAGCAGCGGCTCGAAGGGGCAAAGCTGCGGACCAGGCAACTGCTGGATCGCCTGCGCTTCCTGCGCCAGCAGCACGAAACGGAGGTGAAACGGTGAGCCGCCAGAAGTCATCGGTCAAGGTGACAATCCTTGGCGAGGAGTACACGATCCGGAGCGACGAGCGTCCGGAGCACACGCGTGCCGTGGCGCAGCACGTGGATGACACCATTCGCACGCTCATGAGTGCCGGGATGGTCGTCGAGTCGCACAAGGCCGCGATTCTGGCGGCGATGCAGGTGACGTCGGAGCTCTTTCATGCGAGAGAGGCGCCGGAGGAGATCGCCGACCGCATCGATTCGCTCTCGGCGAGCATTCGAAGGCTCCTGCCGCCTGCCAAGCGCGTCCGCGAATAGGCGGCGGAGTCCGCCTGAGGCGGGCTCCGCTCTTGTTTTTGGGATGTCGAGACGTAGCTTTTCCTCAGAAGCCGCCAACCTGCCTTGTAGTCCAAAGCGAAACTTGGAGTTAGCCACGCCCATCCCGCGCCCTACGCCGGCGCTGGACCGGCGCCGCCAGCCAACTTCGTAGCGACTCGGTGGGTAGGCATTCCTGATGCGCGACGCTTGCGTCGCTTTGGAGCATAGATCCAATGACTCAATTCGCGCTCATTGCCGCGTCTGGCGTAGCAGTCATCATCGCCGCCGCGGCTTTTTTCATGATCGGTCGCGGACAGGGGCGCGCGGCTGAGCGCGCTACCCAGGCCGCCGCGCGCGCCACTGCCGAGGAAACTGCGGCGCGCATTCTTGACGACGCCAACCGCGAATCCGAGACGTTGCGCAAGTCCGCGCTACTCTCCGGAAAAGAGGAAACCATGCGGCTCCGCGAAAATTGGGAGCTGGAGGCCCTCAAGCGGCGTGAAGAGCTGGATCGGGCTGAGCGCCGCGTGCAGGAACGCGAAACACACCTGGACCGCAAGCTCGACCTGCTCGATCAGCGCGACAAGGAGGTTGGTCGCCGGGGCAGCGAACTGGGCCGGCGTGAAAAGGTCGTCGGCGAGCGTGAAGCGGAACTCGACAAGCTCCTCGCGGAGGAGCGGCGCCGGCTCGAGCAGTTGGCCGGCATGTCCGCACAGGAGGCCAAGACCGAACTCATCAGTCGCATGGCGGAACAGGCCAATGCGGAAGCCGCCAACTCCATCCGTGAAATCCGGGAATCCGCCCGACGGAACGCCGAGCGTGAGGCGCGAAAGATTGTCGCGCTTGCCGTGCAGCGTATCGCGTCCGAGCAGGCGTCCGAGATCAGCGTCTCCTCCGTGGCGCTCCCGAACGACGAGATGAAGGGGCGCATCATCGGCCGGGAAGGGCGAAACATCCGCGCGTTCGAGCTGGCGACCGGCGTTGACGTGATCATTGATGACACGCCGGATACGGTGGTGGTGTCCTGCTTCGAGCCCGTTCGACGCGAGGTCGCGCGTCTCGCACTATCCAAGCTGGTCGCTGATGGCCGCATTCACCCCGGGCGCATCGAGGAAGTCGTCGCGAAGGCGCGGAAGGAGGTGGATGTCTCGATCCAGGAAATGGGCGAGCAGGCAGCCTACGAGCTCGGTGCCCACGGCCTGCATCCCGAGATGATCAAGCTCGTGGGACGCATGCACTACCGGACCAGTTACGGCCAGAACAT
>JBOHTE010000219.1:0-1502 GCA_050733555.1 Gemmatimonadaceae bacterium
GACTGCGCATCCGTGAGGCGCAGCCGGAGCTGCCGCGCGCCACCGGCTTCCACGCTGAGCACGTGGAGCGCGGCGGCCTTGGTGCCAACACCTTGCGGATTGACGGCGTCGCGACGATCGGCCACCACGTACTCGTGGAAGGCATCCTTGTAATAGCCCGGCGCGCCCGATGCGAACAGGCGCGACGCATTGGTCTCGTTGTCGCAGAACAACAGCGTTGCGCCCTGCTCGCAGTGCAGCGTGTAGCTCCCCAGATCCGGATGGCTGGCGCCGATGACGCACGGCTCAACCGCGCGCAGTTCGGGTTTCACCGCATCATCCATCCACGACCAGGTATTGCGAAACCAGAGCTGCGGCAGCACGTGGATGCGGGCCGTCTCGGGGCCGCGATTGTGCACCGTGATGCACATCAGGATGTCGTTCGGGGCGGCCTTGGCATATTCGACGAACACATCGAAGTAGCGGTTCCCGCGGAAGATGCCCGTGTCGATGAGTTCGAACTCGGGCTGATCCCTCGAGCGGCGCCGGTTCTCGTCCACCAGGCCAGCATACGGATACGCGAGCTGCGGATACTTGTAGAGCATTTTCAGGTACGAATGCGTCGGCGTGGCGTCGAGGTAGTAATAGAGCTCCTTCACATCCTCGCCGTGGTTGCCTTCGCTGTTCGTCAGGCCGAACAGGCGCTCCTTGAGAATGGAGTCGCGCCCGTTCCACAATGCCACCGCGAGACAGAGCAACTGGCCGTCATCACTCACGCCAGCGAGGCCATCCTCACCCCAGCGATACGCGCGGCTGCGCGCGGCATCGTGCGGCAGATATTCCCACGCGGCGCCATTCGGGCTGTAGTCCTCGCGCACGGTGCCCCACTGCCGCTCGCTCAGATACGGACCCCAGCGCTTCCACCGGTGCTCGCCTCGCGTGTCTTCAGCGAGGCGACGGTGCTCGGCTGTAGCGGATGACGCGTCTGTGTCCGTGCCGCGTGGCGTGGTCGTGGGGTTCGTCATCCAGCCGGTCTCACATTGCAGGGATGCGCCAGCGCATCGTGAGGAGGGCGCGAGGGGAATTCCCGACTATCAGATGCTACGCGGCGCGCGCTATCGCGACGCGCTGGCGGCGTCGAGCGACGCCCAGCTCCGCACCAGCGCACGCTGCGATTCCGTCTGCGGCGAACCCGTGTCGCCGAAGCGGCGCACCTTCTCGGCGGACATGGACTGAAAGAGCGTCTTCACCTCCTCGAGCGCTTCGGCGCTCGAGCGCCCGTGCCGCACGAGCCAGCAGCCGACCACCATGCCCGTGCGGCCCATGCCACCCCAGCAGTGCACGTACACCCCGCGCCCCTCGGCGAGATGCGCATCGATGGCATCGAGCACACGCGTCATGTGCGACGGGTTGCACACATCCATGTCGGCGATCGTGAGCTGGTCGTAGGCGACGTCGATGCCGCGCGCGGCGGCGAGCTCGTAGAGCACCGGATAGTACGGCTCGAGCCCGTCGGCGGGATC
>JBOHTE010000220.1:0-1850 GCA_050733555.1 Gemmatimonadaceae bacterium
GCTCTATGTCGTCCAGCACCAGGGTCCGATCGGCATCGAACACCGGTTCGTCGCTCGCGCGGACGATCAGCGCGCCGTAGAGCCCGCGCTCCAGTTGCACCGTCTCGTTGAAGTGCGAGTGGTACCAGAAGGTGCCCGCATCCGGCACGCGAAACCGGTAGGTGAAGCTCTCGCCCGCGCCCACGGGGTGCTGCACCATCTGCGTGCCGTCCATTGCCGCCGGAATCCGGAGCCCGTGCCAGTGCACCACGGTGGGTTCGGGGAGGCTGTTCTTGAGACGGATCTCGAGCACGTCGCCCACCGTGGCTTCGATTGTGGGACCCGGCACCGTCCCGTTGAACCCCCACGCGCGCGTGGAGATTCCCGGCACGAACTCCCAGTCGAACTCGCTAGCCTCCAGCTCGACCGCCACAACCCGGCGACCCGGGTCGGGCTGCGCCGCGGCGCAGGCCTCGGCGTAGGCGGTGGCGCGCTCCTCGTCGGTGGAGGAGGCGGCGTGGGTGTAGTGGTCGTGGTGACTGGGCACGGTTTCCTCGCGCGCCAGTTTACACGATTGCGCAGCCGGCAGCCAGCCCGGGGACACTATTGACTGCTGCATAAGTAATGCAATAGCTTGAGAGCGCCCTCATTGGAGCGATCTCGATGCGACCGCCGGGCAGTGCCAAAGTCTTGGAGGCGCGCCGCCGCCGCGCGCTGGCGTTGCTGAAGCAGGACGTCTCGCTGCACGACGTGGCTCGACGGATCGGCTGCGAGCCGAGTTCCGTGATGCGGTGGCGCGACGCGGTAGCGCGCGACGGTGAGGCCGGGTTTGCGGTGCGGCGCGCGTCCGGGCGTCCCCCGAAGCTCACGCCGGCCCAGCAGCGCCGTCTCTCGAAGGTCCTGCTCGCGGGGCCGCTGGCCGCGGGCTACCAGACCGATCTCTGGACCACGGCGCGTATCGCCGAGGTGATCGCCGACCGCTTCGGTATCACGTATCATCGGGATCATGTCGGCCGGCTGCTCCACCAGTTAGGGTGGACGCCCCAGAAGCCCGAGCGCCGCGCGCTCCAACGCAACGAGCCGGCGATCGCCGCGTGGAAGCGGCGCGAGTGGCCCCGGTTAAAAACAACGCCGCGCGGCTGGGCGCCCACCTCGTCTTCGTCGACGAATCGGGCTTCCTCCTGATCCCGACCGTCCGCCGCACGTGGGCACCGTGCGGACACACGCCGCGCCGGCGCCATTGGCAACGGCACGACCGCGTCTCGATCATCTCCGGCTTATCGCTCAGTCCCACGCGTCGGCGCTGTGGGCTGTATTTCCAGTTGCATCGCGACAACATTCGCGCGCCCGACGCCGGCGCCTTTCTCCGGTACCTGCTCCGCCATCTGCGCGGCAACGTCCTGGTCCTCTGGGACAACAGCAACATCCACCGCGGGCCGGTGATTCGCGCGACGCTTGCCCGGTATCCCCGCCTGCGCGTCGCGTACTTCCCACCTTACGCGCCCGAGCTCAACCCCGACGAAGGGGTGTGGGCCCGGACGAAAGCGGAGCTGGCGAATGGTCGGCCCGACGACGTGCTCACGCTCCTGCGCACGCTGATCGCGTCGCTGACCCGCCTCAAGCGATCCCCGCGACACCTGCGCGCCTGCATCGCCCACGCCGACGTCCCTATGCATTTACCTTGAGTGTTGCATTACTTATGCAGTCCTCAATAGGACATATCCGGTCGAATTCCCTCCACTGGCCATGCGTCTCACCCCACCCTTCAGGAGACGTGCATGACACACGTACGGTCCGCACTTGGTCCGCTTCTGGTACTGCTCTGGATCACTCCACTTTCCGCTCAGTCACCAGGCGGCACGGTCCGTGGC
>JBOHTE010000221.1:0-7985 GCA_050733555.1 Gemmatimonadaceae bacterium
GTCTTGTTCCCCGACGCGAGATCTCGCTCGCCTTGGAGCACGTGGATCTCCACCGTGGTCTGGTTGTCCTGCGCGGTGGAGAACACCTCCGACTTCTTCGTCGGGATGGTCGTGTTCCGCGGAATGAGCACCGTGGTCACGCCGCCCAGCGTCTCGATGCCGAGCGAGAGCGGGTTCACGTCGAGCAGCAGCACGTCCTTCTGCTCGCCGGTGAGCACCGCACCCTGAATCGCGGCACCGATCGCCACGACCTCGTCCGGGTTCACGCCCTTGTGCGGCTCCTTCTTGAAGAAGTCCTTCACGACCTGCTGCACCTTGGGCATGCGCGTGGAGCCACCGACGAGAATGACCTCGTCAATCTCTTCGGGCTTGAGTCCCGCGTCCTTGAGTGCCTGCTGCATGGGCGGAATGGTCCGCTGCACCAGATCGTCCACGAGCTGCTCCAGCTTGGCTCGCGTGAGCGTGTAGTTGAGGTGCTTCGGCCCCGACTGATCGGCCGTGATGAACGGCAGATTGATGTCCGTCTGCTGCGTGGACGACAGCTCCATCTTGGCCTTCTCGCCGGCTTCCTTCAGGCGCTGGAGCGCCATGGGATCCTTCGAGAGGTCAATGCCCTGATCCTTCTTGAACTCGGCGACGAGCCAGTCGATCACGCGCTGGTCGAAGTCGTCGCCGCCCAGGTGCGTGTCGCCATTCGTGGACTTCACCTCGAACTGGCGCGAGCCGTCCACATCGTAGAGCTCGAGCACGGAGATATCATACGTGCCGCCGCCCAGATCGAACACGGCGACCTTCTCGTCCTTCTTCTTGTCCAGCCCGTAGGCGAGCGCAGCCGCGGTGGGTTCGTTGATGATGCGCAGCACGTCGAGCCCCGCGATGCGTCCCGCATCCTTCGTGGCCTGGCGCTGCGAATCATTGAAGTAGGCCGGTACCGTGACCACGGCCTTCTGCACCTTGAAGCCCAGGTAGTCCTCCGCCGTCTGCTTCATTTTCTGCAGGATCATGGCGGAAATTTCCGGCGGCGTGTAGCGTTTGCCCTGAATCTCCACCACGGCGAGATCGTTCTGGCCGGCCGCTACCTTGTAGGGGACGCGTTTGATCTCTTCGGTGACTTCCGGCATCTTGCGCCCCATGAAGCGCTTGATGGAGAAGACCGTGTTTTGCGGATTGGTGACCGCCTGGCGCTTTGCGACCTGGCCCACGAGCCGTTCGCCGTCCTTCGTGAACCCGACGACGGACGGGGTGACGCGGCCCCCTTCGGCATTCGGAATGACGACAGGGTCACCGCCCTCCATGACAGCAACCACGGAGTTCGTCGTGCCCAGGTCGATGCCAATGACTTTCTCAGCCATAGCTTCCTCGTGAAGTGTGATGTGGCGAGCCGCGCCGAAGCGTCAGAACCGCTCGCCCGATGCGTGCACAGGCTCCCCGCTCGCTGCGGGAATACCACTGGCGATACTTTCTCGCAATCCTGGTGCCGGTGGAGTGCGCCATTATGGCAGACTGGAGACAGGGCGAAAGAGAAGACAGGATCGCAGACATCGCCATCGCGAACCCACGATTGCCAACCAGCGAGTAGCCGAACGTGATCCCGCTCAGCGATGAATTGCCGACACTGCGGACGCCATGGATGACCTACGCCATCCTGGCTGTAACCTGGGCAGTCTGGTTGCTGGTGGAACAGGCAGGATTTTCGCCGATGGTACTCGCCGCGCGCGTGTGCGATCTCGGCATGGTACCGGGCGAGCTGACGCACAAGGCTCCGCTAGGGCTCGCTGTGCCCATTGGCGCCGGGATGGCATGCGTCGTGGACAATCTGCGGATCAACATCTTCACGCCGCTGACTTCCATGTTCCTGCACGGCGGCTGGATGCACATCATTGGCAACTCGCTCTTCTTCTGGGTCTTCGGCAACAACATCGAGGACTCGATGGGGCCGTGGCGCTTCCTCGCGTTCTACCTCATCTGCGGACTGATCGCGGCGGCCACGCACGTTGCCTTCAATGCGTCGTCGCCCGTGCCGACGGTGGGCGCGTCGGGGGCGATTTCCGGGATAATGGGTGCGTATCTGCTGCTCTACCCGAAGGTACGCATCCGGATGTTCTTCTTCTTCATCATCTTCTTCAAGGTCATCCCGATTCCTGCCTGGCTGGTGCTGCTCTACTGGTTCGGGCTCCAACTCCTCTCTGGCCTGCCCGAACTGTCCCAGGTGAGCCCGAACGTATCTGGTGGCGTCGCCGTATGGGCGCACGTGGGTGGATTCATCGCGGGGCTCGTGCTCATCAAGCTGTTCGCGAAGCCGGGGCTGGTCCAGGCGCACCGCGTGGGGTTGCCGCCGCGCTATAGCGTGCAATTCCCCGGTGCCTGACCGCTCGCGCCCGCGTCTGCCAAGGTTTCCGATCGCGGCTGGGGCGAGTAACTTCCTCGCGCCCCTGACAACGCCCGAGGATCCGCCCGCCGATGTCCGATGCCGAGCGTATTGCCGACCTGATTGACCACACACTCCTGAAGGCGGACGCGACTCGATCGGACATCGAACGTCTGTGCGCCGAAGCGCGGCACTTTGGCTTCGTGGCAGTGTGTGTGCATCCGGTCTGGGTGCCGCTCTGCCGTGAGGTCCTCCATGCATCGCGTGTGCGGGTGGTGACCGTGGTCGGCTTCCCGCTGGGAGCCAATCAGACGGCGACCAAGGTGGCCGAGGCATCGCTCGCCGTGACGGATGGCGCCGATGAGCTCGACATGGTTGCGGCACTCGGCCACCTCAAGGGAGGCGACTGGCGCTACGTCGCGAGCGACATTCGCGCCGCGGTGGGCAGCGCGGCCGGCGTCAAGGCGAGCGGCGGGATTCGCGATTGCGCGACGGCGATTCGCATGCTCGCCGCTGGTGCCTCCCGCCTCGGGACGTCCAGTGGCGTCAGGATCGCCGAATGTCTCGGAGACACGCCGTTGTCGCGGCTCGTGGCGGATGCCGCGGCGCACGTCGGCCGGTGCACCACCTCCAACCGGAGCGTTACACCAGCGAGCGCACCACAGTTCTGACTCCCGACACGCCTGTTCGTCCGACGCAATCCAGATTCCCGAAATCCCGTGCGCCTCATACCACGCGACACCGCATTCTTCGAAATGTTCGAGCAGCTCTCCAAGCGGCTGACCGTCGCCTCACGCCTGTTGAGCGAGCTGTTTGCCGACCCGAGCCGCCTGGAGCACTTCGTCAGCGCCATCAAGGTGGTGGAGCACGAGGCGGACACCATCACGCACGACATCATCTCGCGCATCGACAAGAGCTTCGTCACGCCAATCGACCGCGAGGACATTCACCTGCTGGCATCGCGGCTGGACAACGTGGTGGATCTCGTGGATGGCACGGCCCGGCGCGCGCAGATGTTCCACATTCGCGAGGTGCACGACATCGCGCGGCGCATGTGCGATACGCTGGTGAGCGCCACCGACAGCCTGGACGCCGCCGTGGGGCGCATGAAAGACGTCCGCTTCGTCGTCGCGCAGGGGCACGAAGTGAAAACGCGGGAGGAAGAGGGCGACGCCCTCTACCATGAAGCCGTCGGCGACCTGTTCCGCGGCACTCCCGACCCGCTCCACGTCATCAAGTGGAAGGAGCTGTACGATACACTCGAGCGCGCCCTCGATCAGTGCGAGGATGTGGCCAATGTGCTCGAGAGCATCGCCCTCAAGCACGCCTGAGCGGTGATCACGTACATCCTGGTGATCATTGCGATCGCCTTCATCTTCGACTTCAGCAACGGATTTCACGACTCGGCCAACTCCATCGCCACGGTGGTGGGGACCCGTGTGCTCAAGCCGCTTCCGGCGGTGATCTGGGCGGCCGCGTTCAACTTTCTGGCGGCATTTCTGGTGGGAACGAAGGTGGCGCAGACCATGGGGAAGGGGATGATCGACATCACCGTCGTGGACCCCAACGTGGTGCTCGGCGCGCTGCTCGGCGCGATCAGCTGGAATATCATTACGTGGTACTTCGGCCTGCCCTCGAGCTCATCGCACGCGCTCATTGGCGGATTCGGCGGCGCGGCCGTGGCCAAGGCAGGCTTTGGCGCGATCATCGCATCGGGCTGGACGAAGACCATCGTCTTCATCGTGCTGTCTCCGGTGATTGGACTGATCCTGGGTTTCTCGCTCATGGTTGCGGTGTACTGGATTTTCCACCGGACGCCGCCTGGCAAGGTGGATCGTGTGTTTCGCGTGGCGCAGCTCGGCAGCGCCGCGTTCTTCTCGCTCTCGCACGGCGCGAACGACGCGCAGAAGACGATGGGCATCATCGTGGGACTGCTGGCGTCATCGAACGCGCTCTTCGCGCATCAGGCGGGAATCCTGCACAACCTTTACGTACCGGCCGCGGACCACATCCCCTACTGGGTGGAGATCTGCGCCTATACGGCCATCGCGCTCGGCACCGCATTCGGCGGCTGGCGCATCGTGCACACGATGGGCTCGCGCATCACGAAGCTGCGCCCGGTGGGCGGCTTCTGCGCCGAGACGGGCGGCGCGCTGAGCATTCTGCTGGCGACGAAGTTCGGCATTCCGGTGAGCACGACGCACACGATCACGGGCGCCATCATGGGTGTGGGCGCCACGACACGGCTCTCCGCCGTACGCTGGGGCGTGGCGGGACGCATCGTGTGGGCGTGGATCCTGACCATTCCCGCGGCGGCCATCATGTCGGCGATCTGCTGGCTCATCCTGCATCAGGTGACGCGCGGCGTGTTCTGATCACGGCGCGGTGTTGTTCGCCGTTCCTGAACGCAGTCAGCTTCGGTATCGCGCGCTTCGCGATCGTGAAGTAATGCGGGTCTTTTTCCACGCCAATGCTTTCATAGCCAATTGACTCTGCCGCCGCCAACGTTGAGCCGGAGCCGGCAAACGGGTCGAGCACGATCCCCTTCCCGAGAGGAAGAACTCCGCGAACGAGCTGACGAAGAAATCCCTGCGGCTTGAGGCTGGGATGGGGCGCCACGGTGCGCTCGGCCTTGTGCGTGGGCGACGATGCGATCACATCGCCAAACGGCTTCGCCGCCGATGGCCTCCGGAATCCTCCTGTCAGCCATCGACGCAGATTGTCCTGGGCACGTCCCTCAAGCGGGCGCCTGAACATGAGCCACGGCTCCCACTTTGCGCGCGGCATGACGCTCACGCCTGGGAACTCCTGATGGGCAGCCTTGGGCCGATCACCGCCGCGCATGGTCATCACGAGACGGACTATTTCACCGCGGCGCTCGAGCCCAGCGCGCGCCAACGCCCCCGAAACAACGTACGAGAGCAACGGATTGCTGGCGACAATGACGTTGGCTCCAGGCACGAGCACAGCCCAGAGCGTACGTGCCCATGCGAAGAAGAATTCGTCGAGCGCGTCAAGATCCTTCTGCGAGAGAACGGTAAACCGGGGAAGCGGAGCTCTCGTCACGCCGTCGAACGACGGTGGTATCCGCCATACGCCGCCCTTGCCCGAACGCAACTTTGCCTGCTGCTCCGCTGTGTATTCGAACAATCCATACGGCGGATCGGTTACGACAGCGTGCACGCTCTGCTCCGGTCGCCCGCGCAGCCAATCGAAACAATCAGTGCAGAACAGCGTTGACTTGCCATATTGGAAGGTCGGTGCTGGCTCCTGCTGCGTAGCCGGGTAGCCTGCCGCGAGCGCCAAGGAGTTTTCCTTCAAGGCATAGCAGCCTCGAGCCGTTCTGGCAAAAAGCTCTGGCGTGTTCAGACGCAGGTAGGACCGAATCGATGATGCGGCGGCTCTGCCGATGCGCTGGGTGACTCGGCGTTCGATTTCCGGCAACGACGCTCCCGCTGGAGTTGATGCCAGAACTGCGACGATCGCATCCCGTACCTCCCCCGGCTTGCGCTTTGGCTGCACCGCTTCCTCTCCATTGAGCCGGCGGAGAAGCATAGACGTCCAGACGTCTTTGTGCAAGTGCGCGACGTGCGAGCGCGTCAGCCGTCAAGCCGCGCGCCTTTGGCCGGTCGGCTCGCGTCCCTGTCCTCCAGGTGATGCTTGATCGACTTGCCTTCGGCGAGATAGACGGCGTCCTCCGCGATGTTGGTCGCCAGGTCGGCGACGCGCTCCAGATTGCGACTGACGAGGAACAGTTCCAGTGCGGCCGAAATCGTGGATGGATCCTCGAGCATGTGCGTGAGCAGGATCCGGAACAGGGAGTCGTGCAGCGCGTCCACCTGGTCATCGCGCCGGCACACGTCGCGACCGATGGCGGGGCCGCCCCCATCCCGGTTCCCCCCGGTCAGAAGTTCACCTGCCAGTGCAGATACCAGATCTCCGACACATTGCCCGTCAGACCACCCTTCGGCGTGGTCCGCTGGTAGTCGAGCGAGAGCGCTGTCTTGGGCGTCGGCTCCCAGAAGACTCCGCCGATCCAGTTCTCCTGGTAGCCGAATACGCCGTCGCCCGGCGTAAAGTGATCGTAGCGCGCCACGAGACCGACCGACGGCATCCGCTCCGCATCGGGCGAAAACCGGAACGGGCGCACGATCGCGAAGCCGTCCACGAGCCGGCCGGTCGTCGTGCTCACCGTCCGGGTGAACGGCGTGTCGCCGGTTTCCGACGCGTCGCTGCGCTCCGCCCATTCCGCTCCGAGCGTCAGCCGCGGGTCCTTCACCCCCACGAACACGCCGTAGCGATTGCGCTTCAGCCCGTCGCCGATCGGATCCGTCGTGTCCGTGGCGAACTTGGACGCGTTCTGTCCGACATACGCCCACGGCGAAATCGTGAACGTCTGCAGGAATCCAGGTGTCTTCCCGAGCGGTGTGAGCGTGAGCCGCAGCGCCACGTCCTTGAAGCGATTCGTCTCCGGGCTCTCATAGCCGTTGCCATTGGTCACCGTGGCGTAGAGCTCACCGAGTTTGTTGGGGAGCGAGAGCTGTCCGGCGGCGCCCACGTCCGCCGACGAGAAGAAGCCGAGCCGGTCCATCGCGGTCCTGGCCAGATAGCGCGGCCAGAACGACTCCTCGTGATCGATGACAACCGTGTGCAGGATGCCGATCCGCGCGTATCCCGACACGCCGCTCGCGGTCGGCTTGAGATAGTTGTATTCCAGGAAGGCATACTTGAGCCGGACGAACCAGCCCTGATAGCCGCTGGCCGAAGTGCCCGGCTTGATGTCGGTCGTGACGCGGACACTCGCGCGCGAGCCCGCCGGCATCTTGAATGTCAGGTAGGCGCGCTCGATGTCGAACTTGTTCGTCGCATGACCACCGTTGGCCGCCCTGGTGGCGTCGTCCGTCTCGATGTCGAAGTTGCCGAACACGACGCCCGAGACGTCGAGCGATGGCGTCTTCACCTTGGGAGGTGGCGGCGTCGTGGTGGTGTCCTGCGCCCGGGCGCCGACCGCGGCGCAGGCGAGCAGTGTCGCGCCCGCCATCGCGGCCGCGGTCGTGCGAGAGATCCGCATGGATATGGAGTTGAGAGTGATGGCATAGATGAGCGACCGGCAGCGTGCCGCCCGGGTCGAGTGCCGCGATGCGTGCATCTGCTCATGTCACGGCGCGATGGGCGCGGCGTCTCGCAGTCGCATGCGCCGCGACATCCAGTCGGCGCCTGGCGCGCGCGGCGCAGGCGCGCGAAGGGGAAGGGTGTAGATCGTGCATCCGCTGCGCTCCTCGCGCCACCCACGGAGTGCGTGCGCCAGCACGCGGACGGCGCCCTGGTCCAGCGCGGGCGCCGAGTGCGAATCGACGCGCAGCAGCCACACGCTGTCGGGCAGTGCGCCGCACTGGCGCATGGCCTCGAGAACCTGGGGCCCGGAGACCGGCCCGAAGAGATACAGCGTTGCCGTGCCGGCCGTGGCTTCAATGGCAAAACCCTGAATGTGCTGCATGACGTGCCTCCCGTGAGATACGGGAGCACGATGCGCCGGACGCGTCACGCTCCGCGTGGCGATCCTGTCACGATGCCGTAACGGGGGGCTTCGGGAAAAACGTCCGGACCACGGTTCCCC
>JBOHTE010000222.1:0-5336 GCA_050733555.1 Gemmatimonadaceae bacterium
TCGGCGTGCGCGGTGTGCGATGGGGCGCTGCCGGCGTTTCGCAACCGCCGCGTGTGCGTGGCCGGTGGTGGCGACAGCGCCATGGAGGAGGCAACGTATCTGAGCAAGTTCGCGAGCGAGGTGGTGATCATTCACCGGCGTGATACCCTGCGCGCATCCAAGGTGATGGCGGCGCGCGCGCTGGCACATCCCAGAATTCGCGTCGAGTGGAACACGAAAATCGTGGACGTGCTGGGCGGTGACAGCATCACGGCGCTGCGGCTCGAGGATGTTCGCACCGGCGAGCAGCGCCTGCTGGAGTGCAGCGGGCTGTTCGTCGCCATCGGTCACACGCCGAACACCGAATTTCTCCGCGGCCAGTTGCCGCTCGACGATACGGGATACGTCATCACGCCGTCTCCCTGGCGCACCGGCACCGATGTGCCGGGCGTGTTCGCGGCGGGCGACGTCATGGACAGCTACTATCGCCAGGCGATCACCGCGGCAGGGACGGGGTGCATGGCCGCGCTGGACGCGGAGCGCTGGCTGGCGCACGAACACGTGCCGGGCGCCGAGCCGCCGGTGCTCGAGACCGCGGAGGCGCCTTCCACGCTCGAGGCTGACGCGTGAGGATCACGACGTTCACCGTCGGTGCCTTCCAGGAAAACACGTATCTCGTCGAGGACGAGCGACGCCGGCGGGCGGTGCTCGTGGACCCGGGTGACGAGGGCGAGCGGATCCTCCGGGCCGTGCGCGACTCCGGGTCCGCGCTCGATGCGATCTGGCTCACGCACGCGCACGTGGATCACGTGGGCGGCATAGCGGCGATCAAGCGCGTGCTGGACGTACCGATCTGCATGCATTCGGATGGCGAACCGCTCTACCGCCGCGCCGCCGAGCACGGACTCATGTTCGGCCTGCACGTCGAGCAGCCGCCGCGCGCCGAATGCACCATGGCAGGTGGCGAGACGCTCCGCGTGGGCGATCTGGAATTTTCCGTGATGCTGGCACCGGGTCATGCTCCCGGACACGTCGTGATTCATGGCAACGGCGTGGCGTTCGTCGGCGATTGCCTCTTCGCCGGCTCGATCGGGAGGACGGACCTGCCGCTCGCCAACGCCGCGGATCTGGTGTCCTCACTCGAGCACATCATGTCCCTGGATGACGACACCACCGTGTACGCCGGACATGGCCCCAGCACCACGATCGGCGCAGAGCGCGTCTCGAATCCGTTTCTCAATGGCAGCGTCCGCATCGTGGGACACTCATGACCGCGACCGACGTCCGGCCGGGGCGCAGAGGGCGCGGGGCCGCGGCTGAGGCCTACATCCTGATCCTCTCGCTCTGGCTAGGCGCGGCGCTGTTCTTCTCGCTCGTGGTCGCGAGAGCGGCATTCCAGATACTGCCATCGCGGTCGCTGGCCGGGCAACTCGTGGGGCATACGCTTCCCGCTCTGCTGCTGGCGGGTGTGGTTGGTGGCGTCCTGACGCTCTGGGCGGAGTTGCGCTCCACAGTGCGTGCGGGGCGCCGCCTGCGCCTGCTCTGCTCCGCGAGCGTGGCGATACTGTCGGAAGCGGGGAACCTGGTCGGCCAGCATGTGGACCGGCTGCGCGCATCGGTCGGCAGCGGCTTTGAGACGCTGCCCCATGCAGATCCCGTGCGACTGGCGTTTGGCCGCTGGCACGGGATTGCCGTGCTCCTGCTTGGCTTCGCTATGCTGTCAGCCGCAATTGCCTTGGTCTCCGCGGCACGCGCCATGCCGGTCTATCGCGGCGACGGTGCGCCGTGAGGAGGCCTGGTTATGCGTCTTTTGAGTCGTCTTGGCGGAGCGACATGCGCAGTGCTCGCGGGCTGTAGTCTCTCCACCGATCTTCCCACGACGGTGCCGCGGGGCGTCGTCGGTGTCATCGCATCGCCGGGGCCCAATGGGGCGTACGTCACGTCGCCCGTCGCCTCATTTTTCGATGCGTCCAATTTCATGCTTCCCGACAGTCGCAGCGTAACCGATTCGTGCGTGACGACGGCCTATCCGACACCGACGGGAAACGGGAGCGGAACCACGTTCCTCGATGCCGGCTCGCCCGTGATCGTGCAGATCGGATCCGGCACCGGGCAGTTGGCGCCAGACACGTCGGGAGGCCTGGTGTCGTACGTCCTGCAGGGTGCACCAATGCCCATTACGCCGGGCGCGTCGGTCTCGGTCACCGTACCCGGAGCGGCGAGTGGCTTCCCGGCGATCAGCATGACGGCGCCGACACCGCAACTCTATGCATTTGCGCACATCAACCCGACGCCCGATGGTCCGCTCGACGTGACCTGGACGCCGGCCGAAGGGGGCGGCACCGCCATGGTGTTTGCGCTACCATATTCCATCACGCCTGGCGCGACCCAACCGGACCAGCAGATCTATTGTTCGGTGTTCGACACTGGCAGCGCTGAAGTGCCCGAGAATCTCACCGTGGAGTGGCAGCATGCGAATCCCGGTACGCGTTCGCTCATCTCGTACAAGTGGCGCACCACGTTCCAATCGTCGGGCAACGCCGGGCTGCTCGTGATCGGACATCTCAACGTCAACTATCCGGCGCTCCCCTAGCACCGGCTGCCGATTGGCCGCCGGTGGGCGACGCCGCTCACCGCACCGCATCCGCCATGACGGAATCCGTCCGCACCGAAAAGGACGCGCTGGGCTCGTTGGCCGTTCCCGCGACTGCACTGTACGGTGTGCAGACCGTGCGAGCGACCGTGAATTTCCCCATCAGCGGTCTGCGTCCGCTGCCCATGTTCATCACCGCGGTCGTCTGGATCAAGAAGGCGGCCGCGCTCACGCATCGCGACACCGGTCGTCTCGATCCGCGGCTGGCCGATGCGATCATCCAGGCGGCGGATGAGGTGCTCGCGGGACAGCATCGTGAGAACTTCGTGGTCGACGTCTATCAGGCCGGCGCCGGCACGTCGCACAACATGAACGTGAATGAGGTGCTGGCCAACCGCGCCAACGAAATCCTCGGCGCCGCACGCGGGACGTACGCGCCGGTGCATCCCAACGATCACGTGAACATGGCGCAGTCCACCAATGACGTGATTCCCACCGCCATCCGGATCGGCGTTCTCGCGCTCGCGGCGGACCTCGGACGTGCCGCCACGCAGTTGCGCGACAGTCTGCTCGAGAAAGGTCGGGCCTTTGACGATGTGCTCAAGAGTGGCCGCACGCACCTGCAGGATGCGATGCCGATCCGACTGGGCCAGGAGTTTCACGCCTATGGGGGCACGATCGATCGGAACTTCCAGCGGCTCGAGCAGGCGGCGGACTACCTGCGTGACCTGGGCATTGGCGGCAGTGCGGTCGGCACGGGGGTGAACGTGGAACCGTCGTATCCCGCTCTCGTGGTGCGCCATCTGCACGAGCTCACCGGGCTCGCCCTGCGCGCCGGCTCGGATCGGATTCAGCTCATGCAGAGCATGGGCGACGTGGCGGCATTCAGCGCGCAGTTGCGCACGCTGGCCGTGGACCTGAGCAAGTGCGCGAGCGATCTGCGACTCATGGCGTCCGGCCCGCGCACCGGGCTCGATGAGCTTGTGTTGCCGGCGGTGCAGCCGGGGTCATCCATCATGCCCGGCAAGGTGACCCCGTCCATTGCCGAGATGGTGAACCAGGTGTGCTACCAGGTCATGGGAAACGACCTGTGTGTCGCCGTCGCGGCGGAGCACGGACAGCTCGAGCTCAACGTGATGATGCCGGTCATCGCGCACAACGTGATGCTCTCGGTCATGATCCTGACGAGCGCCATGACGCAGCTCGCGGAACGCTGCGTGCAGGGCATCACGGCGAATCGCGAGCAGTGCGCCTACTGGCTCGAGCGTTCAGCGGCGCTGGCCACCGCACTCGCGCCGCGCATCGGCTATGCCCGCGCGGCCGAGTTGAGCAAGCAGTCGGTGAAGGAGAACACGCTGATCCGCGAGCTGGTACACCGCGAGCACGTCCTGCCCGACAACGAGATTGATGCAATGCTCGATCTGCGGAAGATGACTGAGATCGGGGTGCCGGGGGACAGCCGCTAGGGGGCGCGTGGGGGCCCATCCGGCTTCCCCACATCTCGCGCCACGCACAGGACCGGGCACGACTATGACCCTTGCCCCCTCCCGCGTGGCTGCCTATCGTCCAGCTATGCGCATCACCACGTGGGCCGAGTACGGGTTGATCTGCGCGCTGCATCTGGCTCATCGCGCGGAGGAGGGCCCAGCCGCCGGGCGCGACATCGCCGAGCGCGAACGGTTGCCCGCGGAGTACGTGGAGCAGATTCTGCTGCGCCTCCGCCGGGCGGGACTCATCCACAGCACGCGCGGCGCCCGTGGCGGCTATGCGCTGGCACGCGCCCCGGGAGAGATCTCGGTGCGTGACGTCATTCAGGCGTCGGAACTCATCACGTTCGATCTCCACTGTGTGTCCCACCCGGTGGATGACGAACGCTGCGCGGCCTCTCACGCGTGCAGCATCCGACCGGTGTGGCTGTTGCTCCAGCAGAAAATCGATGCCGTGCTCGAAAGCGTCACGCTGGCGGACCTGATGTACGCCGAGCCGGAGGTTCGCGAGCGCGTCGGGCTCCCCGTGCTGCACGGCTGACGACGTTCCGCACGACATGATGCACCCCGCACTCTGGCAGAACTGGCGGGCCGCGCGAGAGTTGACGCGGCGAGCCGCGAGTTACGTCGCAGCGCTTGGAGCGGAGCCGGATGCGGGCGAGGTCGCCTGGCTCGCCCTCGCGGGAACGCACGGCGACCGGGACCACGCACGCTGGGAACTGCGCTACGCGCGCCGGGCTCTCGGATTGCTGTCCGCGCAGCGTGACGCACTGGACGACCGGACCGCGTCGGTGGTGGCGCACGCGCTGGGCGAGGCCCTCGCACGGGATCCGGCGGTGGCAGCCGGAAAGTTGCGCATGGCCGAACGCCAGTTGAACGCGCGCCTCACCGGATATGCGGCGGCGCTCTCGAACCGGGAGGGCGCGGGAAGCGGTTGGCACCTGGGGCGCCAGCTGCTGGAATTTGCCGGCCGCCGTGACGCCGTGCCCCCCGAGGACGTGATGCGTGCGTCGGAGCTGCTGTCCCGGTATCTGGACGAGGCGAATGCCGCGCTCCGCGAGCACTTCGGCCTGGCGTCGCTCCCGGAGGACGTCGTACCCTCGTCGCTGGCGGCCGTGCGGTCGACGCGATTCCCCTGATGCGGCGAATGCGAACGGCATGATCAGCATGCCGTTCGCATTCCCGTCGTAGAGTGCCGAAGGGGGGACTCGAACCCCCACGGGCTATCGCCCACTGCGCCCTGAACGCAGCGCGTCTACCAATTCCACCACTTCGGC
>JBOHTE010000223.1:0-1351 GCA_050733555.1 Gemmatimonadaceae bacterium
CGCGCGTGAGCGTGCTCTTCGACGGCTGGAGCGGAGCAGATGTCGAACGGGCCGGTGCACGACCATCGCTGTTGATACGCATCGGACTGGCAGTCGTGGTAGGTGTCCTTTCCGCATTCGTGTGCCATGGCATTCTCACCGGCCGGCATGTGCTCGCGGCTGACTTCACCTGGCCTTGGCGGGCGGCTCGCATTCTGCTCGCGCATCAGGATCCGTACCGGGTCATTCAGCCCACCGGCGCGTATCCATTCGACGATCATTTTCTGTATCCGCTGCCGGCGGCACTCGCCAGTCTTCCCTTCGCCACACTCCGGCCCATTCTTGCCGGCACACTGTTCGTTGGCGTGTCTGCGGCGCTCATGACCTTCGCCATCACACGCGAAGGGTATCACTGGCTGCCCCTCCTGGTGAGTGCGCCCTTCGTCAAGGTGCTGCTGGCGCCGCAATGGTCTCCGCTGCTGGTGGCCGCAACGCTCATTCCCGGCCTGCAGTTCCTCGCGGTGACCAAGCCCAACCTCGGCATCGCGGCGCTCGTGTACAATCCCACGTGGCGCGGAGTGATCGGGTGCGTCGTGTTTCTCGCCGTGAGTCTCGCGGTTCTGCCGCCATGGCCCTGGGAGTGGCGCCGCATCGTCGCGCAATTGCACACGCACACGGCGCCGTTCAGAATGTTTCTGGGCCCGCTGCTATTGCTTGCCGCGCTGCGTTTCCGTTCCCGTGAGGGGCGGCTGCTCCTGGTGATGGCGATCCTGCCGCAACGGCTGCTGCTCTACGATCAGCTCGTACTCTGGCTGATTCCGCGGCGCTGGTGGTCATCGCTCCTGCTTTCGCTGCTGAGCTGGCCGGCGCTCATCGCCTGGATGAAACCGTCACTCTTTGGCGTGTCCGGACTGGCGACCTGGCCGCTCACCGAGCGGATGACGATGCTGTTCATCTATCTGCCGGTGCTCTACATGGTGTTGCGTCGGCCAAATCAGGGTGACGTGCCGCCGTCCGTTCGGCCCATTGTTGACTGGATCGCGCGACGGATGCGGCGTACGCCAGCTCCCGCTGGCCAGCCATGACTGGAACCCGAATCGCGATCGGAGACCGGGTGCTGATCGTGACGGCCATGACGCTGCTGGCTGGGTTCCTGGCCATTCCGCATATCGGCGTCGTGCGCGCCTCGGACTTCGATCAGATCTGGTACGGAGCCCGCGCGCTGGTGCACGGCGCGAATCCGTACGAGGCCGTGGGCCCCGGGCGCACCTTTCCCTGGCAGTTCCCGCTCTTCTATCCGCTGCCGGGCGTGCTGCTCGCCGTCCCGTTCACCGCGCTGCCGGTCCGGATGGCGAGCCTCATCTTCTCCGCG
>JBOHTE010000224.1:0-2964 GCA_050733555.1 Gemmatimonadaceae bacterium
ACTGTGAGTCGGCCCCGTGTTCGCATCCGTGGTGCGCGCCAGCGGCGTCCGGTTATCGCCCGCCTCCACCCAGGGCCACCGCCGCCGAATCCACGAGTGCGGCTTCGGCGTTCAGCACATTGCCAACTGTCACGATGGCGCTGGTGGCCTGATCGAACTTGTGCTGCTCGATGGCCTCGCGCACCGCGGGCATCGTCTTCGCTCCATAGCCGGTGTTCATGCCCGGCGCGACCAGCTCGTTCATGTACCACGGCCGTCCCGGCAGCCCATGCGCATCGGTCAGCCGGCGTTCGCTCTGCAGCAGCATCGTGTTGAGCCGGCCGAGCGTGGCGCCCGCACGCGCGCTGTCACCGCGCTGGCGTGCCGCGTTCCATGCCTTCTCGTAGCGTGCCGCGCTGCGCGTCAGCGAGTCCGCTCCATTCTGCAGTGGCGCGAAGTCGAGATGCGGCGGCAGAGATTCCGCCGGCGGCGCCACCGTGGGATGCCACGGGTCCGACGTTGCCGTGAACGCACCCTCCTCGATCTCGCGATTCGTCTCGGCGATGTCACTGCGTTCGGTATCCGCCAGCTTCTGCAGATCGGACACGTAGCCTTGCACCGTGCGCGCGAGCCCCGTGAAATCGTAGGGGAGGATCTCCGCGTCGGCCAGCCGCATCACCGCAGTGCCCGCGGTCTGCGAGAGCGCGCGCCCGTAGACGAACGACGTGTCACCGAAATGCGTGTACCAGTAGAAGTCATCGTAGATCGAATGGTACTCGCCGCCCTCGCTCTCTCCGCCATAGCCGAGGTTGAGCGACGCAATCCCGATGTGATCCACGAAGCTCGAGTAGTCCGAGCCCGAGCCGAGCGGTCCGATGCGCATGACATCACTCTGGCGGATCATGCGCCGCTGCTCGTCCGAGCGCGCACGGACAATGCGCGCGAGCTGTCCGCGCCGGAACACCGACAGGTGTGTCTCGGGATCGTCAATGTCCTTCGCGACGCCGCTGATGAATCGCTCCAGCGACGGCGAGCCTTCCGCGAACAGATAGCCCCGGTCATTGGTGTCGCTGTTGAGATAGGCCACCGCCTTCTGGCGCAATTCATCCGCGTGTGCCTCGACCCATTCGGTGGAGCCGAGCAGCATGGGTTCTTCACCATCCCAGGCGGCGTAGATGATCGTGCGGCGCGGGTGCCATCCCTCCTTGAGGAGCGTGCCGAGCGCGCGCGCTTCCTCCATGAGGGCAACCTGCCCCGCCGTGGGATCCTCGGCGCCGTTGACCCAGGCGTCGTGATGGTTGCCACGAATCACCCACTGATCAGCTTCGACCGCGCCGGGTATGGTGGCGATCACGTCGTACACCGGCTTGATGTCCCAGTTGGCTTTCACCACGAGGTGCACGCGCGCGGGGCCGGGCCCCATGTGGTAGGTAATGCCGAGCGCGCCGCGCCAGGCATCGGGCGCCACGGGTCCGCCCAGCGCCGCGAGCAGCGGTTGGGCGTCGGCGTAGGAGATGGGAAGCGTCGGGATCTTCGCGATGGTCTTCGCATCCGCGATCGCGAGACGCCTGGCGCCCGGCGTGGCGCCCACGCCCGGCGTGAGCGGATCACCGGGGTGGAGCTGCATTTCCATCACGCTGCCGCGCTGCACGCCATCACGCGGCCGGAACGGACCGTCGGGAAAGACGTCGCCCTGCGCGTAGCCGTCGTCGCCCGGGTCGGAGTAGATGAGGCAGCCGATCGCACCGTGTTCGGCGGCCAGCATCGGCTTCACGCCGCGCCACGAATGACCATACCGTGCAATGACGATCGCACCCTTCACGGACACGCCGTTGCGCGCGAGTTGCTCGTAGTCTTCAGTCACACCGTAATTCACATAGACGAGCGGCGCCGTGACGTCGCCATCGGGCGAATACGCGTTGTACGTGGGGAGCTGCTCCGCATGCTGCGCCGAGGTCGGATCGCCCTTGACCGTCGGCTCCTCGAGCTTCGCGCGGAAGCGCGTCGGCGCCACGAGTTCCACGAGCCGCTCGCGCGGCGTGGGAAAGAGGACGTCGAACTGTTCGATGTGCGCATCGAGCCCCCACGACTTGAAGTGCGCGAGGATCCACTCGGCGTTGGCCTTGTCGTACGGCGAGCCGACGTGATGCGGGCGCGCGGTGAGATGTCTCATGTACGAGCGCATGCTGTCCGGCTGGGGAATGGCCTTGAACTTCGCTTCCCAGTCGACTTCCGCGCGAGCGGCGGCCGGCGAGAAGCCCGGCAGTTCGGCGCGTGGGGCCGGCGGTGCGGCGGCAACGAGGGTGATGCCCGTGAGAGAGCAGACGGCCAGGAGCGTGAGCCGGCGCATGAAGAACCTCGGATCTGGATTGGGGTGGGGAGGACGTGATGGACAGGCTCGGACTTGCACCTTCCGGGCGGACTTGTCAACTGGAGCGCCGGCCGGAATTGGCGACGGCACTTTACCGTGCGCGGCACGCGGTGTCATCTTACTGTTGGGCGTCAGCCTTGGCGCCCGCGATATCCGATTGTCCCGCGCTGCCGAAGCCCTCCTCCTGAATGACCAATCCCTTTCTCCGCTGGGCGCTCGCCCCGGTCCTGAATCTGGCGATCCGCCTCTCCCCCGAGTCCGACCCCTGGGGGCATCTGGGCTACGCCGCGCCGCTCAAGGCGTTTGGCTCGGGCTCGCGCAAGGATTTCTCCTGGTATTTCGAGGGAGAGAGCGCGGTCGAAGCGCGGTCGATCGCGGAGATCCGGGGCTGGCTCGCGGGGTGCGAGTACGCCAGCGATTCGAACCTGTTTCAGGAGCCGGACTTCTGGCAGCATCCGCGCACGTTCGAGCACTTGCGAAGGGGTGACTGCGAGGATTTCGCGCTGTGGGCATGGCGGAAGCTCGTGGAGATGGGCATCGACGCCGACCTCGTGGTAGGACGCACGATGCCGATGCTGGAGGGAGACAGCCGTCATGCGTGGATCGTATTCCGG
>JBOHTE010000225.1:0-1331 GCA_050733555.1 Gemmatimonadaceae bacterium
CATGGCCTCGGTCCGGGCAGCCCCACGCGCGACCGATGATTGTCCTCAATCACGTGCACTGAACGGTGTTGCCGCCATGGCCGAGAACAAGACGAACGCGACCGAAGCGAGCGCCGAGCGCTACATCGCTGCGATTCAGGACGAAGATCGGCGCACGTACTGCGCGGCGTTGTCCAAGCTGATGGCCAGGGCGTGCCTGTACATCCGGAAGCTCGACGACGTCGACCTCGAGATTCTCGAGACGCTCATCGTCGCGTCCGTCTCCCAGAGAAAGCGCAATCATGCGTGGCGCGACAGACCGGTGAGCGGGTGAAGTGCGCTGGGGCTGGCTGAGGGTCGCGACGCCGAACGGAGCGCCGGCACGTCACCTGATGCACCGGCGCTCCGGCCGACTACAGTCTGCCGTGTACCACCGCCCAGCGGGTTCACGTTGGCCGTGTCACTTGCTCAGGCCGATCTGCTTCATGAAGGTCACCAGATCGTAGAAGAGATTCTCCTCGATGATCTGTCCGTTCTCATCCCACCGCGCGACCGTACAGAAGTCCACATCGAACGACCTGCCCGTGGGCGGAATCTCCTTCCCGTCCGGTCCCTTCATGGGCCCCGTCATGGTCCCTGTGAAGCGCGCGATCGAGCAGGTCCAGTCGCCCTGGGCGATGAGCATCTTGTACGGGCGGTTGCCGACCCGCTGGTCGGGGAAGGCGCGGTAGAAATCGATGGCCTCCTGCCGGTGCGCCTGAACGCCGTGCGTCTCCGGCTGGCCGGGCCAGCGCACCACGACGCCATCCCGATGGCGCTTCGCGAACGTGTCCAGGTCCTGCGAATTCCAGGCGTCGTCCAGCGTCTGCATGAGTTCCTTGTTCCGCTCCGCGGCGCTCTGCTCGCCCGGCGCCCTCTCCTTCACACTCGTGAGCGGCACGTTCCGCTCCGACGTGCCCGTGGGCTCCGTCCCGCCATGCTCCATTCTCATGCTGTCCTCCTTCTCGTGAACCATTGATCCGGTCAGCGTACTCCAGCGTCGGAGGTGTCACACAGGCGACGGTGGCAGAGACCACGGCGCCGCAAGTTGGGGGCCAGCCTCACCACGGCGCACGCTTCGCTCTCTGGCCAACCCGCAGAGTGGCTGTGCCACCGTTGAAGGTCGCTAAATGGTGACGGCGGCGAACCCCTGCGACGGGCGGAGGCTCCGGACGGCAAGACGAACATCACGAAGCCATTCAGCGAATGATCCCATCGCTCTTCCCTCCGCTATTCGTCTCCCCTGCCCACGGCTCCCCGCTCCTGGCGTGGCACCTGGATCACGTAGTCCCGGGGCGGCTCCGCGCCCATCA